>NZ_JBASWB010000062.1:0-164198 GCF_049276255.1 Miniphocaeibacter sp. | reverse complement strand
GCTGGGAGAGCATCTGCCTTACAAGCAGGGGGTCACAGGTTCGAGCCCTGTACCGCCCACCATATATGGCCTGGTAGTTCAGTTGGTTAGAATGCCAGCCTGTCACGCTGGAGGTCGTCGGTTCGAGTCCGATCCAGGTCGCCATTTGCTGATGTAGCTCAATTGGTAGAGCAACTGACTTGTAATCAGTAGGTTGGGGGTTCAAGTCCTCTCATCAGCTCCATTTTTAAACTTGGAGGAGTTCCCGAGTTGGCCAAAGGGGACGGACTGTAAATCCGTTAGCTACGCTTTCAGTGGTTCGAATCCACTCTCCTCCACCAAAAAAATAAATTGAAAAAAAGGGTTGACAAAATAAAACCGAATTGGTATACTAAAATAGTTGCTTAGAGAATTTGCGCGGGTGTAGCTCAGTGGTAGAGCCCCAGCCTTCCAAGCTGGTTGCGAGGGTTCGATTCCCTTCACCCGCTCCAGTATGCACCTATAGCTCAGCTGGATAGAGCAACGGACTTCTAATCCGTGCGCCAGAGGTTCGAATCCTCTTAGGTGCGCCATAATGGGGTGTAGCCAAGTCGGTAAGGCACTAGACTTTGACTCTAGCATTTCACAGGTTCGAGTCCTGTCACCCCAGCCAGTTTTATATGACCCATTAGCTCAGTCGGCAGAGCACCTGACTTTTAATCAGGGTGTCCCGCGTTCGAGTCGCGGATGGGTCACCATCAAGGAGAGGTATCGAAGTGGTCATAACGAGGCGGTCTTGAAAACCGTTTGGGTTCACGCCCACGTGGGTTCGAATCCCACCCTCTCCGCCAATTTTTTTTTAGATTGGATTAGGAGAAATACTCAAGTGGCTGAAGAGGCTCCCCTGCTAAGGGAGTAGATCCTTAACGGGATGCGAGGGTTCAAATCCCTCTTTCTCCGCCAGTTATTGGGGCCTTTAGCTCAGTTGGTTAGAGCGCCCGGCTCATAACCGGTAGGTCCGGGGTTCGAGTCCCTGAAGGCCCACCAATATAAATATTTCTTGGCCTTGCCAAGAAATATTTTGTTTAAAAACAAAATATTAGCCCGGATAGCTCAGTCGGTAGAGCAGAGGACTGAAAATCCTCGTGTCGCTGGTTCGATTCCGGCTCCGGGCACCATAAAGACTATTAATTGTCTTTTTTTAACTTGACATAGTATTTACTATGTTTTATTATTTTTATAGGACATTTAAATAAGACCCATTAGCTCAGATGTAGAGCACCTGACTCTTAATCAGGAGGTCCCATGCTCAAAGCGTGGATGGGTCACCAAATACATAAAATGCATAATATATGACTCATTAGCTCAGTTGGTAGAGCACCTGACTCTTAATCAGGTTGTCCAGGGTTCGAGCCCCTGATGGGTCACCAGAACTAAGAAGGCTAAAACCTTCTTTTTTTATTGCATAATTGTAGCCTTATCTAATATAATAATTAAATAGAGTAAATTTAAGAGGAGAAATAGATGAAAATTGGTATATTAAGTGATACACATGGAGATATTGTTCAGACAAAGAAAGCATTAAAGATTTTAAAAGATTGTGATTATATTATTCATTGTGGTGATGTTTTATATCATGGGCCTAGAAATGATTTACCTAAAAATTATAATCCGAGAGATTTAGCAGCCTATTTAAGCACACTGGAAAATATTTATTATATTAGAGGTAATTGTGATAGTGATGTAGATGAAATGGTTATTAAAAAAGATTTAAAAAGTAAATCTAAGGTTTTTAATTTTGGAAAATACAATATATTTGCAATTCATGGATATGAGGAAACGGAAGATGAAAGAATTAAAAAAGCAAGGGAAGTTAATGCGAATATTGTAGTTTCTGGTCATACCCATATAAAAGTATTAAAGAAAGTTGGTAATACTGTTGTAATTAATCCGGGTAGTACAACAATTCCAAAAGATGGAACAAGCTCTTGTGCAATTATTAGTAACAAGACTGTTGATTTAATTAATATAGAAAATGCTTATATTATTGATTCTCTAATAATATAAGCTATAATTTATGTTATAATTTATAATGTATAAAATTTGTTTAGGAGGAACTATGAAAGAATTTATAGAAAAGAGTGTTAAGGAAATACAAGAACAAATTGGTAATGGAAAAGCAATTTGTGCATTATCAGGTGGAGTTGATTCATCAGTATGTGCTGTTTTAGTCCATAAAGCAATAGGCGATAGGCTGACTTGTGTTTTTGTTGATCATGGTTTACTACGTAAAGGTGAACGTGAAGAAGTAGAAGAAATGTTTAGAGGTAAGTACCATATAAATTTAATAACTGTAGATGCTGAAGATAGATTTCTTGAAAAATTAAAAGGAGTTTCTGATCCTGAACAAAAAAGAAAAATTATAGGCGAGGAATTTATAAGAGTTTTTGAAGAAGAACAAGCTAAGTTGTCAGGTTATGAATATTTAGTACAAGGTACTATATATCCTGATATTGCAGAAAGTGGTAAAGATGGTAAAGGATTAGTTAAAAGCCATCATAATGTAGGTGGTTTACCTGAAGATGTAAATTTTGAACTTGTAGAGCCTTTAAAAACTTTATATAAAGAAGAAGTAAGACAAGTAGGTAGAGAACTTGGAATGCCGGATGTAATGGTAAATAGACAACCCTTTCCAGGACCAGGATTAGGGGTTAGAGTTTTAGGTGAAATCACTAAAGAGAAACTTGATATTTTAAGAGACGCAGATTATATATATAGAGATGAAGTTGCTAAAGCTGGTTTAGACACAAAAATTTGGCAGTATTTTGCAGCTATGCCTGATTTTAGTGTAACAGGTGTTAAAGATGGAGAAAGAACTTATTCTAGAACAATTTTCTTAAGAGCAGTTAATTCTGAAGATGCAGTTACTGCATATTGGTATCCATTTGATATGGAATTTTTGAAAAAAGTTTCGAAAAGAATTACAAGTGAAGTACCACAGGTAAATAGAGTACTTTATGACATAACACAAAAACCACCGGGAACAATAGAATTCGAATAAGAACAAGAAAGGCTATACCTGTTGATATTACTAGGTTATAGCCTTTTAATTTAGTAAAACCTACTAATAATGTGCTATTATTTATAGACTTCTTTTCTGTGTGCAATATTTACAAGCAGAATTATAAGTTTATTATCATTGATTTCTGCAATGATTCTATAGCTACCAACCCTATATCTCCAGTATTCTTTTAAATCTCCCTTTAAAGATTTACCATTGCTTCTAGGATTATCTGTATTAATTAAATTCTTTTCAATCCAGTTAATTATCAATTTACTTGTTCCATTATCTAGCTTAGAAAGTTGCCTAATAGCCTTTTTTTCATATTCAACTGTATAAGCCATATTATAAACCTAGTATTTTTTTAACTTCATCATGGGAGTAAGTTTCAATATCGCCTTTTTCTTTTCTTATTTCATAGTCTTTTATGGCTTGTAAATCAAATTCATTTTCCATTTTCTCAACAAGGGCCTCTTTTAATAATGTAGATAAACCATTACCTTTTATGCTAGCGTATTCACTAAACATTTTTTCTTCTTCTTCATTTAATCTCACAGTAATAACTTTCATAACATCACCCCTTAAATGTATTACAATGTATTCTTGATATTCATATTATAATACAATGTAATACAAAAAGCAATCTATAAAATTAGATGACTCAGTTATTTTTTCAAATTTTTCTAACAACTTAACTATTTTAGTATTATCTTTAGGCTAAAGATGTGAATAGGTATTTAACGTGGTTTCTACTTTGTTATGTCCTAATCTTTGTGTTATAGTCACAGGATTAATATATATCTTATTTTCTCTATTTCAGCCTTTTTATTTCCTTGTTTCATTTCATAATGGAAAAATCTTTTAGTATAGGGGAAGATTCTATCTGTGTCCTTAGGTTTGTATACCTGTTTCTTGACCTCTATTGCTTCATTAACGGCTGTTTCAGTTAAAGGTATATCTTTTTATACTCTTAGGTGATTTATGGTCTGTTAAATGTCTTTACCGTCTATTCCTTGGAAAGATTTGGTAACATGAAGTATCTTATTATCTGTGTCTATATCATTCCGGGATTCGAATAAGAACAGGAAAGGCTATAGATATTGTTATAACTAGGTTATAGCATTTTTAATTTAGTAAAAGCTACTATTTAGAAAAACTTATAGTTCTAGCAGATAATAAATCACCAGAAGTTGAAACTATTTTATTGAATTTTTTAGTTATTTCTTTTTTATTATTAGATTCTGCAATGATTTCATTTGTTCCATCTAAAAAATACATTACAAGAGAATATAGATCTTCATTTTCCAATAATTCAATTTTTTTGCATAAATTCATATTAAATATTTTCTTAGGTTCAAAATCATTTACAATAAACATAAATCTATCTCCTTTTGTTTTTAAATTTTCTTTTCAATTATTATTATACATAGGTAAGAAAAAATCTAATAGTTACTTAAGTAATTAAATTTAAGAAACATTTTATCATTTTTGTGTAATTCTTTAAGTATTTCTATTTTTTGGGTATAATAGCTACAAAGTAGTTTAATAAACTATATTTTAAGGAAGTGATTGTAAGGATGTAGTTTTTTCAAATCTAATGATTAGTTTAATGCAGATTTTTGTAGTAGGTTACAATGTATTAAAATTCATAGCATTAAATATAATTATTCTTTATGGTCTGAAATATTTAAAAAGTTAAATAATAAGTGGAATTAATTTATATTTTATAAATATGCCTTATAATATAGTTAAATAATATAATAAATTAATTTTAAATTAACCTGATTGATAATATATATTATTTGTAAAAATAAACAAAATAAGAATTTTAAAGGAGTCATTATGAAATTTGGTGTTATTGGGTCTAATTTTATTGTTAATGATTTTTTAAAAGCAGCAAAATTAAATCCTGATTTTGAATTTACAGCTATGTATTCTAGAGATATAAAAAGAGCTGAATCTTTTGGAAAAGAAAATGGAGCGAAATATTTTTTTGATGATTTAGATGAAATGTTTAAATCGGGTATAGAAGCCGTTTACATTGCTAGCCCTATAGGTTTACATGAAGAACAGTCGATTAAAGCTTTAAATGCAGGATTACACGTGTTGTGTGAGAAAGTAGCGACAACGACAGTTGAATCTATAGATAGAATTATAGAAGCGGCTAAGGAAAACAATAGAATGTTTATGGAAGCTATGATTTCCACTGTTACTCCAACTTTTAAGGAGATTAAAAATAGTCTACATAAGTTAGGGAAAATACGAAGGGTAGTTTTTCAATTTAACCAATACTCTTCAAGATATGATAAGTTAAAAAATGGAATTATAGAAAATGCTTTTAAACCAGAATTGGGAAATGGTGCCTTAACTGACATAGGAATTTATACTATTGAACCAATAATACACCTTTTTGGAAAACCTAAAGCTGTTGTAGGAAGTAATCACCGACTTGTAACTAATGCAATAGGTTTTGGAACAGGTATATTAGAATATGAGGATTTTCAAGCTGTTATTATGTATAGTAAAATTTTTAATAGTTATAGTGAATCGGAAATTATTGGTGAAGAGGGAGTTTTATCAATTAATAAAATATCCTTGCCAAGTAAATTTGAAATAAAATATCGTAATGGAGATTATGAGTTTTATGAAAATTCACAAAATATTCCATTAATGTATTATGAAATTGAAGAATTTATTAATTCTATAAAAGAAGGAAAAATAGAATCGGAAATTAATACCCATAGTATAACTAGAGATAGTATAGAAATAATTGAATCTTTATGGAATAAGTAAAAAATAAAAATAAGGATAAATAAATCATACAAATTTATTTATCCTTATTTTTATTTTTATAATTTCTTAGAATTATTGTAATTGTTTTGTAATAGTAAAAGAGGAATACTGTGCTATAATATTTTGTAGAAATTTTAAGAAATATAAAATATTAATTAGAAATGGGATTGGTATATGAATAAGTTGTTAAGAAAAATAGTGTTGGCATTTATATCGCTTTTGATAGCTCTTTCTATATTGTTTATATATTACAAATATGCTATTAAAAATATAGAAAATAACTATAGTAGTGAAATAATGCACTTATATTCAAATGAAACAAGGGATAAGGGATTAAGAATATTAGAGCAAGGATTGGAAAATAATGATATTTTACTTTTAGGCTCTTCCGATTTAAGGATAAAAGTAGAACAAAACCCTATTAATTTATTTCCCAACAATACCAGTAATAAAAATATTATAATTTCTGGTAAACCAAGAGTACAAAGTCTTTTAAATTTAATTAAATTAGGAGCCCTAGATGTTAATAAGGATAGTAATATAGGTATTATAGTTTCACTTCAATGGTTTATGAGAAGTAAGGTAGAGAAAGCGAGTTTCAATTCTAATTTTTCAGAATTACAGTTTTATGAATTTATGGAAAATAAAAATATTAGCAATGATTTAAAAGACAAGGTAGCAAATAGAGTTTTCAGTTTAACTAATAATGTAGCAAATCATAATGCTACAGTATACACTCAATTGGATACTTCGCACAAAATCTTCCAAAAGACATTTAGGCCATTTTTTAATTTTCAAAAATGGTTTTTAGATTTACAAGATACCTATAAATCATCTTTTTTACTTGATAGATATAAAAATAAAAATCAAGCTATAAAAAATGAATTATCTTGGCAAGAGTTAGATGAGTTAGCTGAAAGCCAAGGTGAAAAATCAGTTACTAATAATGATATGTTTGTAGAAGACCAATATTATGTTAAGGAACTACAACCAAACTTAAAGGATTTAAAGAACAAATATGAGGGGATTAACTTATTAAAATCTGATGAATTTAATGATTTAGAATTATTATTAGAGTTATGTACAGAATTAGGAGTTAAACCCTTTGTAATTATAGAGTCTACAAATGGATATTTTTATGATTATGCTGGAATTAACAAGGAACAAAGAGATAGTTATTATGATAAAACAAGACAATTAGTAGAAAAATATGGTTTTAACTATATTGATTTAAGGGATTTTGAATATGATAAATACTTTTATTTTGATGCTATGCATTTAGGCTGGAAGGGTTGGCTATATGTTAGTAAAGAGATGTCAGAATATTTTAAATAATAGAATTTAGTCTTTATTAAATAGTCATATTTAGAAGGTAAATAAATAAAGCTAAGCATAATTTTAGCCTATATTGATTTGCATATAAAATATATTGTTAAAAATTTCCTATTGATGTATTATTCAATAATTGCTATAATTACTGTAATAAAGTAATTATGGAGGAAAAATATGAGCGAAAAACCACGTGTTTCATTAGCCGTTGTAAAAAGATTACCAAAATACTATAGATATTTAGGATTAATAGCGGATAAGGGAATTATAAGGGTTTCTTCACAGGAACTTAGTAAAATTACAGGCTTAACTGCTTCTCAAATAAGACAGGACTTAAATCATTTTGGTGGTTTCGGTCAACAAGGTTACGGATATAATGTTGAAGAGTTAAAGTCAGAAATTGAAAAAATTATTGGTATAGATAAATCTTATAAGGCTATAATTGTAGGAATGGGTAATATTGGTCAGGCTATTTATAAGTATAGAGGATTTAATGAAGATTCTGGATTTAAAATAGTAGGTTTATTCGATAAGGATAAAAATACCATTGGAAGAACTATGAGTGGAATAAAAGTAAATGATATTAAAAATATTAATAAATTTTTACAAAAAGAAAATGTTCATATAGCCGTTTTAGCTGTACCTGCTGATTCAGCTCAGGAAGTTTGTGATACATTAGTGGAAGGTAATGTTAAGGGAATATGGAATTTTGCCCCAATAGACTTAAAATTACCAAAAGATGTAGTTTTAGAAAATGTACATTTAGATGAAAGTCTATTTACATTAACATATTATATGAATAATTTAAAAGATTATCCGGGAACAAAAAACTAGACATTAAATAATGTCTTTTTTTTTGGTTAGGTGGTGTTGTTTTGATTTTAATAGGAGCAAAGGAAATATCGAAAAGTTATGTTACTGAGGAAATATTATCAGGTGTTACATTTAATATACAAAAGGGAGATAAGGTTGGTTTAATAGGAATTAATGGATCGGGGAAAACTACTTTACTAAATATATTAATGAATGAAATATCCTATGATAGTGGAGAAATATACAAGCAAAAGGATTTGAAAATAGGATATTTAAAACAATTAACGGATTTAAACAGTAAGAATACTCTATATGATGAATGTTTAGAGGTTTTTGAAGAAGTAATAAATATTGAAACTAAAATTAGAGAACTAGAAGAAAAAATGTCTAGTAGTAAAGGCGAGGAGTTAGATGAAATACTAGTACAATATCAAAAACTTCAAGATAGATTTATAAAATTAGATGGTTATGAATATAATTCAAGAATACAAGGAATGTTAAAGGGGTTAGGTTTTACTGAAGAAGATTTTTATAAAAGTATTAAGTTTTTTTCAGGTGGTCAAAAATCAAGAATTCAATTAGCAAAATTATTATTATCTAAACCTGATATATTATTTTTAGATGAGCCAACTAACCATTTAGATTTAGAAGCCATAGACTTTCTTCAAGGTTTTTTAAGGGATTATGATGGCTCTATTTTATTAATATCCCATGATAGATATTTTTTAGATAAGGTCGTTAATAAGATTTTTTTATTGGAAAATAAAAAAATAGAAATTTATAAAGGAAATTATACTAATTATACAATTCAAAGAAAAAAAGACTTAGAAATGAGAATGGCAGCCTATGAAAACCAACAAAAAGAAATTAAAAGACAACAGGAAATAATTGAAAGGTTCTCAAATTATGGAAGTGCAAGATTAATTAAACAATCCCAATCTAGAAAGAAACTACTGGAAAAAATGAAAATATTAGAAGAACCTAAAAATGTTTCAGGCCAGTTTTCCTTGAGATTCACTCCGGCTGTTGAAAGTGGTAAGGATGTTTTAAAAATAGAAGATTTATCTAAATCCTTTGATGATAAAATATTATTTGAAAATGTAAATATAGATATTTATAAGGGAGAAAAGGTTGGCTTAATAGGTTCCAATGGTATTGGTAAAACTACCTTGTTTAAGATGATACTTGGGAAATTAGGAGTAAATAAGGGAAGTATAAATATAGGAAGTCAAGTTCATTTTGGTTATTTTGATCAAGAACAGCAAAATCTTGATTCGAATAATACTATTATTGATGAAATTTGGAATGAATATCCAAAATTAACTCATTATGAAATAAGGAATTATTTAGCTAGATTTATGTTTATAGGAGATGATATTTTTAAGGAAATCTCAGAACTAAGTGGTGGTGAAAAAGCTAGGGTTTCATTATTGAAGTTAATGTTGTCGACTTCAAATTTTTTATTGATGGATGAGCCAACAAATCATTTAGACATCGATTCTAAAGAAGTTTTGGAAAATGCCCTGTTGGAATATGATGGAACCTGTTTTATTATTTCCCATGATAGATATTTTTTAAATAAAGTTGTTGATAAAATTGTCATATTAAACAATGATGGTGCTATTACCTATCTAGGAAATTATGATTACTATATTGAAAAAATAAATGAAGAAAAAATACAACTTGAAATAGAAAAAAAATCTAAGACAAGTATAGAAAAAGAAAAAAAGAAATTAAGACAAATAGAACGTGAGAAAAGTAAAAATAGGAAAAAAATTATAGAACTTGAGAAAAAGATTCAAGAAGTGGAAATAGAACTTGAAAATCTAAATTTACAAGCGTCAAATAACGAAATTTACACAGATGCGACTAAGGTAGAAAATTTATTTAAGGAAATACGTAATAAAGAAGATTTAAAGGAAGAGCTATATAACGATTGGTTTGATTTACAAGACTAGTTAAAGAATAAAAAACTAAGTTTTACAAGATGGTAAAACTTAGTTTTTTAAGTTATATTAACTACTATTTATTTTTATTTGCTTCTTTATAGGCTTCTCTGGCTTTCTCTAAAGCTTCTATGGCATCAGTAACGTTGTACCATCCACCAATTTCGACTTCCTTGTTTTCCAATCTTTTATACTCTTTAAAAAAATGCTCAAATTCTCTTTCAGTATGGCTACTTAAATCCCCTAAAGAATAAACTTCATCGTATCTTGGGTCATGAATAGGTACTGCTATTAATTTCTCATCATTTCCCTTATCATCTGCCATTTTAAACATACCTATTATTCTTGATTCTATCATACATCCTGGAAAAGTTGGGTTTTTCATTAGAACGAGAATATCTATAGGATCCCCATCTTCAGAAAGGGTCTCTGGCACAAATCCATAGTCAGCAGGATAAAACATTGGTGAAAATAGACATCTATCTAATTTTATAACGTTTTTTTCATGGTCAAATTCATATTTATTGCTACTACCTTTAGGAATTTCTATCATAGCTTCTACAATTACTTCCTTGTTTGTTTTTATATCAGACATAATTTTTCCTCCTATTTTATTTAATATTATACTATATTTATGGGAAAGTTGTATCAATATATATTATTTAATTAATAGGAAAACCATAGTATTTATATTAATAAAATTTACTTGTTAATTATGATAAAATATATTTAAGAACATAAAAACAAATTAAGGGGTTATAAGAGGTATAAATGGATAATTTAAAAATAGCTAAAGATAAAATGATAAATGATAATAGAAATTTAGTAGTTGTCAAAGACGGTAAAGTAATTTTTGAAAGCAGTAAAAAGGGAATCGTTCCCATGTATGATTTATATAATGAAGAAATTACAGGAGATATATATATTTCAGATAAATTTATTGGTGGCGGAGCAGCTAAGTTTATTTTAAATTTTAAAGGTAGAACTGTTGAATTATATACAAATATTATTTCTAAAGGAGCTTTAAAGCTACTAGAGTCAAAGGGAATAAAGGTACAGTATGAAAAAATAGTTGAAAAAATATTAAATAGAACAGGAGATGATTTTTGTCCTGTTGAAAAAATTAGTATGGAAAATGAAGATTTTAATATTTTCTATAATAAAATCGAAGCCTTTTTGTTACAAACAAAACAAATATAGGAGATATTATGAAATTAGATATGTTTCAATTTATTGACTCATCAGTTGACTACATAAATACAAAAAAAGATTTTATAAATTATGTGGCGAAAGAAGTTAATAGATTTTTTTATAAATTATTGGAAGATGACGATTTTTTTCTTAATTCAAATTATAGAATAAAGATGGATAATAGTATAAAGGAAAAAATGTTACGTCAAAATTTCTTCAACAAATTGGATCATCCGAGGGAAGTTTTAGATTATTTAAATGATATTGTAGGCGTAAGACTAGAGTGTAGGTTTAATAGTGATGAAGAAATAATTTTCAATAGAATTAAGGATACTTTTCATATTAAGGGTGATGGAGAATATTTTAAAACCGACCTTAATGATAATATATATTTAAACATGTCAGAAGAACAACCACAGTATCAAAAAAATGGTTTTGAAATATATAAAATTGATGGAAAGTACATTGATGGCGATGAAGAATTATTGTTTGAACTACAAATAAAGTCTATGGTAAATGTTTTTTGGGGAGAAATTGACCATATAATCCTCTATAAAAATTTCAACTATATGATAACAGAAGACTTTATTAGAAATATTATGTATTCTATTAAAAGTAATTTAGAAATGGTAGATAGTCAGCTTAATAACATATATGACAGATTAAAGGACATTGAAGAATCAAAGACTGAAAATACAAAATCACAGTTAAAATCAATTTTGTCTAAATCCATACATGATACCTATATTCTAAAATTGAAAAAAGAAACAGGCCTACTAATAGATTTAAGATTAATATCGGATTTAGTAGTAGATTTTTTATTTGCAAAATTAGAAATTGATGATGATATAAATTCTAATAATAGGATTATTGAGTTATTTGACACAATAAATCAACTTAATAGAAAAAAGATGGTTTTTGGAAAAAATATTATTCTTGAAAATATTAAATATAGGAATAATTTAAATAAAAAACTAGGTAATTCAATGAAGATAACTATTAATAAAGATTTTAGATGGAATTTATGTTTAAAGATAATAATTGATTTAATAAAAGAAGAAAATAATATTATTTTTATACAATTTATAGATTATATAGTTCACACTATTAGTTATAGAGTAGGAAAAGCTGTTGAAGGTATAAATTTATGCAAAAGAGATAGACATAAGTTAAAATATGATTTATTAAATGTAATAATAGATTTTTATTGTAAAGATTTGGATATTAATTATTTCAATATTGAAGATATGAGAAAATTACAAGTAAATATTGAAAAATTTTTAGAAAATATCTCTAAACCAGAGGATTTGTTGGATTTAGATATAAATGAATTTGAAGATATTATGTGTAAACAGTATATGTAATTAAATAGAATTATAAAAGAGTGATTGATTTGACTATTGGAATAGATATAAGTAAAATTAGTAGATTTGAAAAATTTTTAGATAATGAAAAATTCTATAATAGGGTTTTTACTAAAAATGAAATTGAATTGATAAATAAAAGAAGGGGTAATAGAAAATTAGAAACTATAGCCGGTAGATTTTCAGCTAAAGAGGCAGTTTCAAAAGCTTTAGGAACAGGAATAGGGAAAATAGGTTTTAAAGATATTGAAATATTAAATAAAGAAAATGGGAAACCTGAAGTATTTTTATGTAATAAAGCCAAAGATATTTGCAGTAAAATAATAGATAATAACTTAGAAGTTTCAATTTCTCATGATGGAGAATATGTTGTTTCTGTAGCCAAGGAAGCTAATACTAGATCTATGGAAATAGATTTAGAGCTTAGGGATTTATTAAAAAAACGAGTAGAGGATTCCCATAAAGGAGATTATGGTAAAATTGCTTTAATTGGTGGTTCTAAGGGGATGTGTGGTTCAATACATATATCGTCGATGGCTGCATTAAGAACTGGTTCAGGTTTAGTTTATACAGTCGTGCCTAATAGCATATCCGATATTATGCAGATTAAGGCACTGGAAAATATTGTAATTACCGTAAATAAAGAGGAAGTACAAAATAAAAAAGATTTTTTTAACAAGTTAACCGCCTTTGGAATTGGTCCAGGAATGGGAAAAAATTATGAATATGATTTTATTAGATTTTTTCTAGAAGAATTTAATAAACCTATTGTAATTGATGCAGATGGGTTAAATATAATTTCAAAAAACATAGATAAACTTCCTAAAGATAAGAGTATAATATTTACCCCTCATGAAATGGAAATGTCAAGATTATCAGGATTACCAGTAGATTTTATTCATAAGAACAGAGAAGAAGTTGCCTTGAAATTTGCTAAGGAATATAATATTGTACTTGTTTTAAAGGGTCATAGAACCATAGTTACAAATGGAGAAGAAATCTATATAAATAAATATGGTAATGCAGGTATGGCAACAGCTGGCAGTGGAGATGTTTTAACTGGTATTATTACATCATTAGCAGGACAGGGATACGATACTTATTCAGCGGCTAAGACAGGTGTAATTATCCATGGAATAGCTGGAGATTTAGCAAAGGATAAGTTAGGAGAAGATGGAATTATTGCTAGGGATATTTTAGAGAATATTCCATATTCAATAAAATTAATTAGGGAGAATAAAAATTAATGGAAAGATATCAAAGTTATGTAAAGGTTGATATAGATGCGCTACAACACAATTATTTTGAATTAAAGAGAATAAGTTATCCTTCTATGATAAGTGCAGTGGTAAAGGCTAATGCATATGGACTAGGAGCTGTTACTATAGCTAGAGAATTGGAAAAAATAGGATTGGATTACTTATGTGTTGCAAATATAAATGAAGCATTAGAATTAAGAAACAATGACATATATTTACCTATTTTGGTTTTAGGTTATGTAATAGATGACTCCTTTAGAGCAATAATTCAAAATAGAATAGAAGTAACTGCCTATGATTTTGAACAATGTAATAAAATTAATGAACAGGCAAAAGAATTAAATGCAATAGTAGATGTTCATATTAAAGTTGACACTGGAATGGGTAGATTAGGATATTTAATTGATGAAAATAATACAGATAATGCAATTAAAGAAATAAAGAAAATAAATAGTTTATCAAATGTTAGAATTAAAGGAATTTATTCCCATTTTTCAGATGCGGATAGTGCAGATTTTTCATATACTAAAAAACAATATGAAAAATTTATGGATTTTATAATCTTTCTTGAAAAAGAGAATATTTCAATTCCAGTAAAACATATAAGCAATGATGCAGGTGCTATAGTACATGGGTATTATTTGGATATGATTCGTTCAGGCATAGGTATTTATGGCTATTATCCATCTGAAATAGTTAAATTATCCAATAAAGTAAAATTAGAGCCAATAGCATCTTTATTTACAACGGTATCTAGTGTAAAACTATTTGAAGCAGGTGAAAGTATTGGTTACAATAGAACTTTTACAACAGATAAAATTACAAAAGTTGCTACTATTGCTATAGGTTACGCAGATGGATATCCTATTCAATTATCTAACAAAGGATTTGTAAAAATTAAAGGACAGAAGGCGAAAATCATAGGAAAGGTTTGTATGGACCAAACAATGATAGATGTTTCCAATATTGATGATATAAATATTGGTGATCCAGTTTTACTTTATGGAAAAGACCAATATGGAGAAATTTCTATTTATGAAATTGCCAATTTAGCCAATACTATAGTATATGATTTAATTTGTGGTATTACTATGAGAATACCTAGAGTTTATGTAAAAGATAATAAAATTTTTAACATAATAAATTATTTAAAACATTAAGAATTGACATAGCTTGAATTAAAAGATTATAATAATTATAATAGGGAAATATATAATCAAAAAGGACAGCTCAGCTGTTAGGTGTAAATAATGAAAATTAAAAGAGGAGATATTTTCTTTGCTGACCTTAGTCCTGTTGTTGGTTCTGAACAAGGAGGAGTTAGACCTGTTGTTGTAATACAAAATGATGTTGGAAATAAATATAGCCCTACAATTATTGTTGCAGCAATAACTTCTCAATTACATAAAGCTAAATTGCCAACACATGTTGGTATATCTGCAGATATATATGGTTTACCAAAAAATTCTGTAATATTATTAGAACAAATTAAAACAATAGACAAAAAAAGGTTGAGAGAAAAAATAGGTGTTTTTGATGATAAGGTCATGATTAAAGTAGATGAAGGGCTAAAGATATCATTAGGGCTATAATAATTATGAAAGAAAAGTTAACTTTTCTTTTGAAATAAGAAACCCTCTAAATATTTATTTAGTGGGTTTTAAGTTTTATGTATAAATTTATTGTATATTATTTAAATATTTATTTTATTTAATTCTTAAAATATTATATTTTATTTCTAAAATTAAAATAGATTTTTATCAATAAGTTTACAAAAAATCCAAATAATAATTAATTAAATATCAACTTTATACAATACTATGTTATAATTAAATTATGAAAAAATTAATAAATTTATTAAAAAAATATTCTAAAAAATTAAAAAAAATCACAATAGTTACCTTTGGTTCTATACTAGTTGGGGTAGGAATTTATTTTTTTATAATGGATTATCAAATTCCCTTAGGTGGAATTAGTGGATTTGCAATAGCCTTGCAAAATTTATTTCCAAAGCTACAAGTAGGATATGTAATGACAACTTTAAATATACTATTATTTATTCTATCCTATATATTTTTAGGCAAGGAATATGTTGGCTATACTTTGTATTCGTCACTAATAGTATCTAATACAATAACCCTACTGGAAAATTTGGTACCTCTAAAAGAAGCATTAACTAGTAACATTTTATTAAGTGTAATTATTGGTGTTATAATGTCTGGACTTGGAATTGCAATAGTAATTACTCAAAATGCAACAACAGGGGGAACGGAAATTCTAGCTAGTATAATAAATAAATATACTAATATAGATATGGGTAAAAGCATTATGTTTGCAGATGCTCTAGTAGTTCTATTTGGTATATATGCTGTAAATATTGAGGTAGGCCTATATGCTTTAGTAGGTTTAGGTCTGAACACACTAGTAATAAATTGGGCAATTTCAGGTTTAAATACAAAGATTAACATGATAATAATCACTGAAAAATTTGAAATTGTTAATAAGTTTATAATTGAACATATGGAACGTGGTTCAACAGTTTATCTAGCAGAAGGTGGATTTTCAAGAGAAAGAAAACAAATAATAAACACAATTGTTTCAAGGTCCGAATATTTTGTTATTAAAAATTATGTAGCAGAAGTTGATCCAAAAGCCTTTGTTATTATGAATTATGTTAATGAGGTTGTTGGTGAAGGATTTACTCATGAATTAGAGGATTTGAAAGATATATACTAAGAAATAGTATGTATCTTTTTTTATTTTAAAAGAAATTATATATATTAAAAAAAATATATATAATTTTTAAAGGGCTTTTATTTATTTAGATAAAAGGGTATGATTTGTTTAAGTTAATTTAACTTATATATAAAAAATAAATGAATTCAATAAGGAGGAAAAAATGAATAGGGATGAAGCTTTAAAGTTGTTAAAAGAATACAATAAAGAACAATTTCATATACAACATGCTATTACCGTGGAAAAAGTTATGGAGTATTTTGCGGAAATTGAAAATGAAGATCCGAAATATTGGGGTATAGTTGGGTTATTACATGATATTGATTTTGAAATGTACCCAGATGAACATTGTGTTAAAGCTGTAGATATTTTAAAAGAAAACAATTACAGTCAAGAATTTATTACAAGTGTAATAAGTCATGGCTATGGAATTTGTTCTGATGTAAAACCTGAGCAAAAAATGGAGAAAATTCTCTATGCAGTAGATGAGTTAACAGGTTTGATTTTTGCAGCATCATTAATGAGGCCATCAAAATCTACAAAAGATATGAAATTAAAAAGTTTAAAGAAAAAATTTAAAGATAAGAGTTTTGCAGCTGGCTGTTCAAGAGACGCCATCCGTAACGGAGCCGAAATGTTGAATATGGAACTTGATGAATTATTACAAACAACCCTTACGGCAATGCAAGAAAAAGAAGATGAAATATTTGCAGAAATAGAAAAATAAATAACTATAAAAAATAAAATTGGAAGTTAATTGAAAAAAACTTAACAATACAATAATATTTTGTTATAATACATTTGAATAAGGAGGAGAGTATAATGGAAAAGAAATTTAAATTAGGTTTAATACCAAAATTGATTATTGCAATTATTTTAGGGGTTTTAACAGGACTATATCTACCTAAGATAGTAACTCAAATAGCAGTTACATTTTCATCATTTTTTAGCCAGTGGTTAAGTTTTGTTATACCACTTATGATTTTAGCCTTTGTAACAAAGGGGATAGCTGATTTAAGTGAGGGGGCAGGTAAATTATTAGGGATTACAGTATTAATTTCCTATGCGTCAACATTATTAGGTGGAACATTGTCATGGATTATGAGTGATAGTATTTTCCCTAAATTTATAACAGCAGAAGCAGTAGACCAAATTACTAAAGCTGCAGGCGATTCTTTAGAACCAATTTTTAGTGTTGAATTGAATCCGTTTTTTGATGTAACAGGTGCATTGGTTTTTGCCTTTGTATTTGGTTTATCAATATCTTGGTTAAGGAATAAAGGGAAAGGTGAATATAGCTATGGATTTATAACTGAATTTAATGAAATTATAACTAATATATTAGGAAAAGCTGTTGTTCCTGTTTTACCTTTCTATATTTTTGGTAACTTTGCTAATATGGCATATTCTGGCTCTGTATTTGCTATTTTAAGTATATTCTGGAAAATATTTATTTTAATAGTAACACTACATCTATTATATGTTTCAGCTATGTTTGTTATATCAGGAAGTTATACAGGAAAAAACCCTATTACGTTAATTAGAAATCAAGTTTCAGGTTATGTTACGGCTTTAGGAACACAATCTTCAGCAGCAACAATACCAGTAAACTTAGAGTGTGCTAAAAAAGATGGTGTAAGTAAAGGAATAAGGGACTTTGTAATTCCTTTAGGGGCAACAGTTCATATGCCAGGCTCAATGATTACAATAACAGCTTGTACCTATACAATATTAGCTATGTATGGAATGCCAAATGGATATACAACTATGATACCTTATATAGCAATATTGGGAATTGCAATGGTAGCAGCACCAGGTGCACCAGGTGGAGCAGTAATGAGTGCATTGCCGTTTTTACCAGTTGTAGGAATAGATCCGACTAGTGGCATGGCAACTTTATTAATTTCACTTTACACCACACAAGATAGCTTTGGAACAGCTGCCAATATTTCAGGTGACAATGCCATAGCTGTAGCTGTTGATAAAATATACTACAAACATATAGTTAGACGAGAAAAAACTAAAGAAGAATTAGAAAGTTAGGTATATAATGGGAGATTATAATTTATTTGATATTTTAGGACCAATAATGATTGGTCCTTCAAGTTCCCACACTGCAGGAGCTTGTAGAATATCGAAAACAGCTAGAATTATTTCAGGCGATGGTTTTAATAAAATAAAGTTTATTTTACACGGCTCTTTTGCAGAAACATATAGAGGTCATGGTACAGATAAGGCTTTATTAGCTGGTGCATTGAGAATGTATCCTGACGATGATAGATTGAAAGATTCTTTTGAAATAGCTAAAAAAGAGGGACTGGAGTTTTCTTTTGAAAAAGGAGACTTGGGAAATGTTCATCCTAATACCGTTAAAATAGAAATGTATTATCCTAATGGAAAGGTTAATACAGTAGTTGGCTCCTCTATTGGTGGAGGGAATATAAAAATAGTAGAAATGAACGGTATAAAGATTAATTTTACTAGCGAATATCCTTTATTAATATGTAGATATGTAGACAAAAGAGGTATAATAGCCTTTATATCTACAGTTTTAAGTGACAATGGTTACAATATTGAAAGTATGCATACAAATAAAAGTGATGAGGGAGTTACTTTAGTTATTGAACTTGATAAAAATATTGATGAAAAAACCATTGAAACTATATCTAAAAACGAAGATATTGATTTCGTTAAACATTTAGTGAAAGGATTTTAAGAATGATATATAACGCAGAAGAATTAATTTTATATTGTAAAGAAAATAATAAATCCATAGCCGATATAGTACTTGAAGATGAAATTAAAAACTCAGGAGATACAGAAGAAGTCATAGTAGAAAAATTACTCAATATGTTAGAGGTTATGGAGCAGTCAGCAAAAAAGTTTTTAGAAGTGGAAAGTGTTACAAATCTAGGTATGATTGATGGCTTTGCTAAAAAGGCAAATGACTATGCACTAAAAGATGAGGGATTTTTAAGCAAAGAAAACATTCAAGCAATGGCAATGGCCTT
Organism: Miniphocaeibacter sp.; assembly: GCF_049276255.1. Classification (NCBI taxonomy): domain Bacteria; kingdom Bacillati; phylum Bacillota; class Tissierellia; order Tissierellales; family Peptoniphilaceae; genus Miniphocaeibacter; species Miniphocaeibacter sp. The sequence continues at coordinate 144,737 of NZ_JBASWB010000062.1, read as the reverse complement.
TTCAACACTTGAATTTAGCTCATCAATGGGGAAAATAGTAGCGTCACCTACAGCTGGTTCATCAGGAATAATACCAGCGGCAATATTTAGGTATAAGGCTTCAAATAAAGATGTTGATAATAGAAAGTTAGTAGATGCTCTCTTAACATCTGTAGGAATAGGACAAATAATAGGAAGATATGCTAATTTTGCCGGAGCAGAAGGTGGTTGTCAGGCAGAATGTGGTTCTGCTTCTGCAATGGCGTCAGCTGCCTTAGTTTTTCTAAAAGGTGGTTCTATTGAAGAAATTTTAAATGCAGCTTCTATTACTTTAGTAAATATTCTTGGACTCGTATGTGATCCTATTGCAGGCCTAGTTGAATATCCTTGTACATTTAGAAATGCATCAGGAGTTATAAATGCAATTTTATCAGCAGATTTAGCTTTGGCGGGAATTAAGTCATTAGTTCCTTTTGAAGAAGTAACTCAGGCAATGAATGAAGTTGGTAAATCTATGAGTTATACCTTAAAAGAGACTTCATTAGGAGGCTTGGCTGCTACAAAAACAGGTGAAAAAATTAAAAAAGAGTTTTACGGAGAATAATTTTGTTTTACCTGTAATAATTGAATTTTGCAGAGTGGAAATATTTAAATTTTCTACTCTCTTTTTTTATAATTTCTTAAATAATTATATTATAATAGGCAAAAATAACTGATAATATTAAAAATATGTTAAAATACGTGTAAAGTATTGGTTTTATTGGTATAATGTTTAGATGTGGAGGTGAAGAAATGATAGAATTAGGTGAAATTCAAGAACTAGAAATTAAGCGGATTAGAAAAGTTGGAGCTTTTTTAGGACCTTCCAAAAACATTAATAGAGATGAAGTTGTATTACTACCTAGTAATGAAGTTACTGACAAAGACAAGGTAGGAGATAAAATAGATGTTTTTATATATAAAGATCATGAAAATAGATTAACTGCAACTAGAAAAAAACCTAAAATAACCTTAGGTAAGATTGCCCACTTAGAAGTTAAAGATATTACAAAAATTGGAGCTTTTTTAGATTGGGGCTTGCAAAAAGATTTATTTTTACCTTTTAAAGAGCAAACAATTAAGCTTGAAAAGGGAAGGAAGTATTTAGTTGCCCTATATATAGACAAATCCAATAGATTAAGTTCAACTATGAAAATAAGAGATTATTTACGAACGGATTCAAACTTTAAGGAAAATGATTGGGTTGATGGAATAGTTTATAATATTGTTGATGATATTGGTGCTTTTGTAGCAGTAGATGGTATATATGAAGCGTTAATACCAAAGGAACATATGAGAGGAATAGTTGTTGTAGGTGAAAATGTTAGTGCTAGAGTTTCATCAGTGAAAGCTGATGGAAGGCTAAATTTAACAATGAGAAATAGAAGTCATCTAGAAATAGATAATGATGGAAATTTAATAATGGATACACTTTTAGAAAATGATGGCTTTTTAGAACTAAATGATAAATCAAGTCCTGACGATATAATGGATACTTTATCTATGACAAAATCAAGCTTTAAAAAAGCAGTTGGAAGATTATTAAAAAATAATAAAATAGAGTTTTACAAAAATGGTATAAAAATAAAGAGGAGAGATTAAATGAGTGAAGGTAATATTTTAGCAATAGTAAATGGAAGAGAAATTTCAAAAGAGGAAGTACAAAGCTTCATTAATATGATGGGACATCAAGGTGCTCAATTTAACAATGAAGAAGGAATGAAAAAAGTAGCTGATGAATTAGTAAATCAAGAATTATTTTATTTTGATGCTTTAAAAAATGGCTTAGATAAAAATGAAGACTATCTAAAGGAAGTTGAAAGGATTAAAGAGAGTGCATTAAAGCAATTTGCTGTTAATAACTTTTTAAAAGATATAGAAATAAAAGATAGTGACGTTGAAGAATATTATGAATCTCATAAAGAATATTTTAAAAAGCCTGAAATGGTTACAGCTTCTCATATTTTAGTAGAGGAAGAAGAACAAGCTAAAAAAATAAGAGAAGAGATAGAAAATGGTAAATCCTTTGAAGAAGCTGCGACTGAGTATTCTACATGTCCTTCAAAAGAAAAGGGTGGTTCTTTAGGACAATTTGGTAGAGGACAAATGGTTCCTGAATTTGAGCAAGCAGCATTTAATGCAGAAGTAGGAACTATTACTGAACCGGTAAAATCACAATTTGGATATCATATAATTAAAGTAGATAATAAAACAAGTGAAGAATATTCATCATTAGATGAAGTTAGAAATGAAGTTAAAAGACAATTAACGGCTTTAAAACAACAAGAAGTATATTTAAATAAAGCAAAAGATTTAAGTCAAGAATACAAGGTTGAAAAATTTTATTAAAAATTTGTTATTAGATTTATAATATAAAAAAATTTAGCACCATTAATTAATAATTCTAGTGGTTTATATTAATTAATGGTTAACCTTATTTTCTGTTTTAACTACAAAAAATGGGTATAAAATTAATATTAATAATTTTAATATATATTTTTTAATTTAAATTTATAAATTTAATAAATTGGAGGTTCTAATGAGCGAAAATAATAATCATGAATGTGGTTGTGGATGTGACCATAACGATCATGAATTTGAAGAAATGGAAACTATAACATTAACTTTAGAAGATGACTCTGAGTTAGAATGTGGAGTATTGGGGATTTTTGATGTACCTACTGAAAATAGAGAATATATTGCTTTAGTTAATTTAGAAGACGAACAAGTATTATTATATAGATATATCGAAGATGAAAATGATCAGGAAGTATTTGAACTTGGTAGTATTGAAACAGATGAAGAATTTGAAAGAGTTTCAAATGTTTTCCAAGAGATTTTTGTTGATGAAGATGTTGAATAGTTAAGACAAAGCAAATTTGCTTTGTCTTTTTTAAGAGGTAGAAATATGTATAAAATAGTATGTTTAGATTTGGATGGAACACTGCTAAATGATGAAAAGCAAGTTTCACAATTCAATTTACAAGTATTAGAAGCCTTATATTATAATGGAATTGAAATTGCTATTGCAACAGGACGAGGACTTAGTAAAACTGCTGATTTAATAAAGAATTTTAATTTTCCCCATATAATAATTGCCAATAATGGAGCTATTGCAAAATATAGCAACTTTAATAATATTCTATTTTATAACCCTATTGATTTTAAATCATATGAAAAAATCTTAGAAATAAGTGCAAACAAAAATATGTATCCTTATTTACATATATTTGATTCTAAAAATGAAAGATCTTTAATTATTCCAAATGAAGTGGAAAAAGAAAAACACATTGGATCTGTTAGTAGATTAGATGAGATTATTCATAATAAAGAGGCAGGAATGGAAGAATTAAAGAATATACTATCTGTGGTATATATAGACGAAGTGGAAAAAGTCCATAAGTTAAATAAGGATATTTTAAAGTTAAGATTGGATCTATCGACTCATATTTTGTCATCTTATCTAAGGGGAAATGTAATGGTTGAATATTTAAATCCTTTAGCACAGAAATCTATAGGGATTTCAAACTATTTAAAATATAAAAATATTAGCTGGAAAGAAGTAATATCCTTTGGTGATGATAATAATGATATAGAAATGATAAAAGCATCAGGATTGGGTATATGTATGAAAAATGGAAGTGATCTTTTAAAACTAAATTCTAGGTATATTTCAAAATATACAAATAATGAAGATGGTGTTGGAAGAGAGCTTGTTGAAATTTTTGGAGGCATACTATGAGTAATATAAAGGATTATTTTAGTGAAGAATTTATTAACAAATATAAAGGATATAATTTAGTAGTATATTTTTATCCTAGAGACAATACACCTGGATGTACTACAGAAGCTATTGATTTTACAGAGAGAAAAGAAGATTTTGAAAAGTTAAATACTAAAATAGTAGGTATTAGTAAGGATTCTGAAAAATCCCATGAAAATTTCACAAAAAAACATAATTTAAATTTAGACTTAATTAGTGATAAAGAAAAAGTGCTACATGATAAATTTGATGTTATTAAACTAAAAAAAATGTATGGAAAAGAAGTAATGGGTACAGAAAGATCAACATTTATATTTAATGTAGATGGGGAATTAGTTAAAGAATATAGAAAAGTAAGAGTTAAAGGTCATGTAGAGGACGTTTATAATTTCCTTAAGGAATATCTAAATGACTAAAGGGACTTTGTATTTATCCTATAGTGAATATTTAAAGGATAATTATGGGGAAAAAGTCTATAAATTACCAGTTAAATTGAATTTAACCTGTCCTAATAGAGATAATAATATATCTGTAGGTGGATGTATTTTTTGTAATGAAAAAGGTGGTTCTTTTGAGAATTTAGATATTTCATTAACAGTAAAAGAACAAATATTAAGAAATAAAGAGTACATTGGGACTAAGTACAAGGCGAAAAAATTTATAGTTTATTTTCAAAATTTTTCAAACACCTATATGGATTTTGAAAAATTCAAGAAGATAATTAATGAATGTAATTTAGAGGATATTGTAGCAATTGATATTTCAACAAGACCCGATTGTATATACGATATTCAACTAGATTTTTTGGAAGAATTTAAAAACGAAACCAATATAGATATTATATTTGAACTAGGGTTACAAACAGCTAATTATCGTACATTAAAAACTTTGAATAGGGGACATGGTATAAGTGAGTTTGTATTAGCATGTAAAAAAATAAAGGAAAAAAACTTTAAAATTTGTACTCATGTTATTATAGGCTTACCTTGGGATGATGAATTAGATGTAATAGAGACTGCAAAATTAATTTCGGTTTTAGATAATGATGAGGTGAAAATTCATTCATTATATATACCTAAAAACACAAAACTTGAAAAGATGTATAAAAATAAAGAAATAGAGTTAATTTCCCTAGATAAATATGTTGAATATGTAGTTTTGTTTTTAAGATATCTTAAAAAAGACATAGCAATTCAACGTTTAGTTGGAAGAATGCCGAAAGAGGATAGTGTATTTTGTAACTGGGGAACTAGCTGGTGGAAGATTAGAGATAAAATTGAAAACACCTTAGAAGAGAACAATTTCCAACAAGGAGATTTATGTAATTATCTTGATGGAATTAGTATTATATAATACAATAATAATAGTAGTTAAGTTATAGAAAGGTAGTGGTAAAATGATTAAATTTGTTTTAGGTCCATCTGGAAGTGGTAAAACAAAATGGCTTATAGATCAAGCTAATGAAGACAAAAGAAATGGGAATGGAAATATAGTTTTTATTGATACTGATGATTCTCATATTTTTTCTTTAGATTATCAAGTAAGATTAATAAATGCAAACAAATATCATATAAATACTGTTAGTGGATTCTACGGATTTTTAGCAGGAATAATTTCAAGGGATTATGATATTGAAAAAGTTTATGTAGATGGTATTTATGACATTGTTGATTTTGAATTACATGAACTAGAAGTTCTAACAAAGGATTTAGAAGTTCTTTCAGAAGAGTTCAATGTAGAATTCTATATAGGATTAAATAAGGACAAATCAGAGCTTCCTGAAAAGTTGGCTAAAGACGTTATAGAATTAAATGTACAATAGAAATTATAAGCATCCTTCAATAATAGGATGCTTTTTATTATTATGAGGAAAAATGAAAAGTGAAAGAGAATTACTAAATTTATTTTTAGAAAAAAGAAATGGATTAATAGAACAACTTGATAATGGTGAAATAAATAAAGAGATTTTTTTGGAAAATAACTATGCTTTAATAGATAGATTATCAATGAAACCTTTTCTAAAAATAGATTCAGTAGAAAAAGGTATATATAACTATCAATATTATAATATATTGGCTAAATACCATAATAATTTAGCAAATAAGTATAAGGAAAAAGATAAGAGAAGGTATAAAAGAGAAATAAATAAAACAAGTAACTACTATTGCGAAAAAGATAAGATAATTTTAGAAATATTAGAATTAGTGGAGTATAAAAATATTGATTGCTATTTTATAGAAATGCATTCTAATCGTTTAAATAATAACTTATTTGAAATAATTTTAAATAATTATGAAAAAACTATTTTACATTCTATGAATACAGATATTTTAAATAAATTAAAAAGAAATGGTGTTTTTAAGAATGTAATTCAAAAATCTAAAATAGATCTATATGTAAATAGTGGAATTTAAAAAATTCAGCATATGCTGAATTTTTTTATTCGCCTTTTACTTCTGTAAGAGCATTATTTGTAATTTGATTAATTACTTCTTCTAAAGTAGTTCCTTTTTTTATTATAAATTCACCACTAAGAACCTTATCCTGTAGATTATATGTGTTAATAACATTTAGAAATTTTTCCTGGTCATCAATTACACCGCTTTGGGTAAGAATACTAGCCTTACTAATAATATCGGAACCATCTGGTAAAACTACTGTAATATCTATCTCTGGCATACTGTCACTAGCATAAATAGATTCACTTTTAACATTAGTTGTGGTTTTAGGTGTATTATTGTAAATAGATGCATAATCCCTTGTAAATATATAAGTTATTCTATTTTGTAGGATAAAAGCGACTAATGCTATAATAATTAAAGTAAATAAAAAATAATTTAAATCATATACAATATCTCTTATAAAATTTATAAATCGTTTCATAATTCTCCTTTTAACAGTTTACATAATTTAAGGTATAATTTAATTAGTATAATTATATCATAAAAAGGAAAACAAATGAGAGAAATAAAAATCGATAAAAATGATTCAAATCAAAGATTAGATAGATTTATGGTTAAATATTTACCTAAAGCGCCTAAATCTTTAATCAATAAATATATTAGGACAAAAAAAATAAAAATAAATAAAAAAAGAGCTAATCCAAATGATATTTTAGAAGAGGGAGATTTAATTCAAATATATGTATATGAAGAAATTCTTACTACATACGAAGATAAGAAAATATATACTAATTTAGACTATAATTTAGATATTATTTACGAGGATGATAATATTGCAATTATAAACAAACCATCAGGAATTTTAAGCCATGCTGCAAATAAGGAGGATTATGGTAATAATGTTGTTGATAATTTTATAGGTTATTTAATAAAGACTAAAAAATATAATCCAAGAATAGAAAAGTCGTTTGTACCTGCCCTTTCAAATAGATTAGATAGAAATACAAGTGGTTTATTAATAGGGTGTAAAAACAAAGAGTCACTTTTACAAATGAATAATTTAATTAAAAGTAGGAAAATAAATAGGAATTATTTAACAATTTGTAAGGGAAAAATAGAAGATGGTACTATTGATTTTAATATAAAAAAAGTGTCTGAAAATAAAATGAAAATATCTAAAGATGATGGTAAGGAGAGTAAAACCAAGATTAAACTCGTAAAGACAAATGGGGATTATTCTCTAGTGAAAATCAAGTTAATTACAGGAAGAACCCATCAAATTAGAGTGCACTTACAGTCTGTTAATCATCCTATTGTTGGAGATAAAAAATACGGTGATAAGAATATTAACAAATATTTTAGCAATAAATATAAATTGGAAAATCAATTATTACATTCATATAAAATTAAATTTAGTGGCTTACAGGGGGAGTTAAGTTATTTAAATGGTAAAGAGTTTTTTGCAGATCCACCTGTAAAATTTAAAAATATTATTAAGGAAATTTTTGGAGAGAAATATGAAAATATATATAGATAATAAAGAATTAGACATAGAAAAGGGTATGAATTATTTAGACCTATCTACTAAATTATATGGGAGAAAGAAAAAGGTAGGGGTAATAGTTAATAATTACTATAAAAACTTTTTAGAAAAAGTTGAAGAAAATGAAAGAATACATTTTTTTGATAAATATTCATCTGAAAGCGATGGGATACTACAAAGAACTATTATTTTAATATTTATATTGGCTTGTAAAAATCTATATGAAGATAAAACTATTGAAGTAGAACATTCTATTGGTGAATATATATACTGTGAGTTAAAAGGTGGAAATAAGCTTTTACATACAGATGTAAAAATAATAAAAGAAGAAATGCAAAGAATTATTGATGCAGACTATAAAGTTTATAGGAAAACTACAGATAAGAAAAGTGCATTAAAACTTTTTGAAAAAGAAGGTTATAAGGATAAGGTACTATTATTTAAGAATTTAAACTTTAAAGATATTCATTATTATGAGGTAGATGGAAGGATTTTTACCTTTCACGGATATTTAGCACCATCTACAGGTTATATTGATAAATTTGATATAATTTCCTATTACCCTGGAGTGGCTATTACTGTTCCTTCTAGTAGAACTAACGGTGAGTTAACAGAATTTCATGAAAGAAAATTACTTGCTAAAATCTTTTCTAACTCAAAAAGATGGACCAATATGCTAGATATTGCTAATGTAGGTAATTTAAATTCCTATGTTAAAAATAATGATATTAAATTCATAATAGATACTTCAGAAACATACTTTGAAAATCAAATTTCCAATATAGCAGATATGATTGTAAATGATAATGATATTACTATAGCGCAAATTGCTGGACCAAGTTCATCAGGGAAAACTACATCTGCCTATAGGTTATCTGTTCAATTGGCAATTAGAGGTAAAAGACCAATTCTAATTTCAACTGATGATTATTTTGTAAATAGAGAAAACACTCCTATTAATGAAGATGGAGAAGTTGATTATGAAATGTTGGAAGCTATTGATTTAGAAAAATTCAATGATGATTTAATGACCTTAATGGAAGGTGGAGAAATAGAATTACCTAGATTTAATTTTGTAACAGGCAGTAGGGAAAAATCAGGTAAATTTATAAAATTGGAAAAGGATAGTATTATTCTCATTGAAGGATTACATTGCCTAAATCCAAAACTAACACAATTAGTTCCGGAAAAGAAAAAATTTAAAATCTATATAAGTGCCTTAACTCAACTTAATATAGATAGTCACAATAGAATATCTACTTCAAGAGTAAGGCTTTTAAGAAGGATGATTAGAGATAATAACTTTAGGGGAAACTCTATTGAAGATACATTTGAAGGCTGGGATAAAGTAAGAAGAGGCGAAGAAAAATATATTTTCCCTTATCAAGATTTAGCTGATATTGCCGTAGATTCTTCTTTAGTCTATGAATTATGTATTTTAAAAAAATATGCTTATGAATTATTCGACACTTACGATTCTAATGGAAAGTATTATAAAGAAATTAAAAAGCTAAGGGCTTTTTTGAAATATTTTATAGATATAGATGATGAGACACTTGTTCCAAACAATTCTGTTTTAAGGGAGATAATCGGTTAGGAGGAGACATGAAAAAAGTTATAGGTATTGATATAGGTGGTACTAAAATAAATTCTGCTATAATTGCAGAAGATGGAAGTATTGTTGAAAGCTATACAGTAGCAACAGATGCTCATTTAGGCAGGGATGAAGTTATAAAGAGAATAGTAGATTCTATAAACAAGTTATTGACTCCGGAAATATTATCAATTGGTATTGCCACAGCTGGTTTTATAGATAGTGAAAATGGAATAATTGTTTTTGCAGGAAATATTACAGGCTGGACTGGTTTAAATTTAAAGGAAGAAATTGAAAAACATGTAAACATACCGGTTTTCGTAGGCAATGATGCTAATTTAGCTGCACTGGCTGAAAAATGGGTAGGCTCTGCACAAAAGTACAAAAATTTCATAATGTTAACTATGGGTACAGGATTAGGTGGAGCAATATATGATGAAAGAATTGGATTTTGGGAAGGAAGTCATTTCCAAGGAGCTGAATTAGGTCATATTGTTATGTATCCAAATGGTAGATTATGTACATGTAATCAAAAAGGATGTGCAGAAAAATATGTAGCTGGTTCTTCCTTGTCTATTAACTATAAAGAATTAACAGGCTTGGATTTAAAGGGTCCAGAGATTATTGAAAGATTAAGTACTGATGATAATGCAAAAAAAGCATTAAATAAATTAGCTAGGGATTTAGGAATTTATTTATCTACAATAAAGAATATATTTGATCCAGAAGCTGTAATAATAGGTGGTGGATTTATTAATACATCAACTTATTGGTGGGATGATGCAATTAATAGTTACAATGAATATTGTAATAGACCAGTTGGAATGGAAATAAAACCTGCAGAGTTTTTAAATGATGCAGGAGTAATTGGAGCAGGAAAGCTAGCATTTGATAAAATATAGAGGTAGTATGTTTAATATTAATTTATATAAATCTTCAAATTATTTATATGAAAATTTAAAGGATAATATTTTTAAAAACATAAAAAATAATGATGATTTTATTGTAATTTTACCAAATAAAAAAATAATTGAAAGACTTAGGGTTGATATTGTATCTGAATTTCATGCAGTATTAAATCTTAAACTATTTACATTTGATGATTTAATTAACTATAAAAATACGAGTTTTATTGAATTGGAGAACATGGATTATCTTAATAGTCTCATTATGCAAGTTAGTATAAATAATTGTATAACTAAAGGGATAATTGAAAACAATTATTTTTATAACTCAGAAGGTTTTTTAGCTATATCATTAAAATTAATTAACTATATTAAAAGTTCAAATATTGAAATTGAGGATTTAGAAGAGAAGGTTAAAAACAACTCTTCTCTTTTTTCTGTTCTTAATATTTTTAAAGAATACACTTATAATATGGAAAAATACAATATAGAAGATCGTTATGATAAATATAGTAATTTTTTAAATTCAAACAAGATATTAAATGAAATAAAGAATCTTAAAAAAATATATATTGCTGGATTTTTGGATTTTAGAAAAATAGAGTATTCTATAATAAGTTTTTTACAAAAGTACATTGGTAGTATTGAAGTTTTTATTCAAAATTCATTGGTAAACACATTAGATATTTATGAAGAAACCATTAAAAGGTTATCGGAATTAGATTTTAAAATAAATTACGAAGATGCATTAGTAGAAAAAAATAAAGAAAGAGCAAAATTAATAAAAGCAGAGGATAAATTTTTAGAAGTTAAAAGATTAGCAATTGAGATAAAAAGAGATTTACGAAAAAACTCCTTAAAAAGATGTGCAATTATTATTAACGATGAAGAATACAGGAATTTGATTTTAGAAAGGTTTAAAGAAGAAAACATCCCTATACAATCTACTTTTAAAATAAATTTAAAAGAGACTAATTTAGGAAAATGGCTATATATTGCTTTTAATAATGATATTAGTACACTTGAATATATAATAAGCAATTTAAATAACCCACTTATTTTTAATGAAGAAGTAGATTATTTAGAATTGGAAAATATTCTATATAAAGTACTTCCAAATAGTTTTGAAGAGCTTTTTACTTCCAATATATTAAGAACTAGTGACGACTATAATTCATATTTAAATATATTAAATAAAATAAATGAAGTATATTCTATTAATAGTAAAGAAAATTTAATAGAATATATAAAATATCAATTAGAAAAAACCATAGAAATAAATGAAGAAGAAAATGAAATCTACGAAAGATTTTATAAGTTTATTGAAAACTTAGAAGTAAAATATTTAACTATTTTAAATAACATGGATTATAAGGACTTTAAAAAATATTTTTTAAATATTTTAAAAGAATATTCAATTAGTGGAAACTCTGTTATAAATTGCGATTTAGAATTAATAGATTTTAATAATTATAAATTATTAAATCACGATTATCTGTATTTCTTGGGATTTAATGATGATTTTTATCCTAAGAGAGAAGGGGTTAATTTTTATTTTAACAGCAGAAGTAATCTATACTTAAGAAAATTAGGAATAGATATTTTAACAAATAATTTAAAACAATCTAAGGATAGGTTAAATTTCTTTAATATTATAAACTCTAATATAGAAAAGCTCTATATATCCTACGAAGATAGTGGAAAAGTTCTTTTATCGGATTTTATTTATGAATATGATGAAGATATAGAGCTAGAAGAAAATTATAGCTTTAAGGACTATATTAATCCTAAAAGTGAATATATTTTAAATAATTATGATAAGAATTTATATCTATCAATTTTTAAAGAACCAGAGAAGAATATTCTTACTATGAATAATAGTTTTAATATTTTAGAAGAAAATGAAGAGGAATTTGAAATCTATTCATCTACTAAATTAGAAACATACTTAATTTGTCCGGTAAAATACTATTATAAATATATTTTGAAAATAGAGGATTGTTTTATAGACAAGGAGTTAAATAAGATTTTAAAATTAGGAACTGCTTGTCATGAAACATTAAAAACTATTTACAAGGATTATTTAATAGAAAAAAATCAAAAATTAATAAAAGAGGATTTCATAATTAAAATATTAAAAAAGAATTTTGAATATTTAGATATTAGTACAAAAAATTTCGAAGGGGTAAATACTTTAAAAAGATATAGTAAAAATTTGAAAGATACAATAGAAGAGGATTTTAAATACTTAAGTAAATTTGAAGGAAAAATTAGCCCATATAAATTTGAAGAGAGTTTTTCATTTTCAAAACAGTTTAATATAGACGGTGTTGTTAAAAATATTAAATTTATTGGAAGAATAGATAGGATTGATAGGGATACAAGTAATAACTTTTATTTAGTAGATTATAAATTAGGAAAAAATTCTTTTAAAACCATTAAAGATTTTGAAAACAAAAAGACATTACAGTTTCCAATTTATTCTCTTATTAATAATATACAAGGATGTAGGTATATTACTATAAAGGATTCTAAGGTACATGAATTTTATATGACAAAAAGCAATATGTACTCAGATAATAATTCAGTTTCTAATGAAGGTTTAAGTAACTTAAGAAATGATACTTTAGAAATTATTGAAGAGATATTAAATAATATAAATAGGGAAGAATTCTTTACAGGAACTTCCGATATTAAGAATTGTAATTATTGTGAATATTATAATATTTGTAAATATAGAGGGTAAAATGAATTTAACTGATGAACAAAAGAAAGCAATTAATACAATTGATAAAAATATAATAGTTAATGCAGGTGCAGGAACAGGAAAAACTGAGGTACTAACAAGGCGTTATATAGAAATTTTAAAAAATGGAAAATTAAATAAAGACGAAGAAATATCCAGTATTGTAGCAATAACCTTTACTATTAAAGCTGCTAATGAAATGAAAGAAAGAGTTAGAAAACTACTAAAAACTCATGGTTCAAAGGAAGTTCAAAGATTTATTAAGGATATTAATGAGTCTCAAATTTCAACTATCCATAGTTTCTGTTCAAAAATAATAAGGGAAAACTCGTTTTTTTTAGACATAGATCCAAATTTTGAAATACTTGACGAAAATGAGAGTAAAAAAATTTTAAATAATATTATATCAAAAGTTTTAAATCCTGATGGAAAATTTAGTGATTTTTCTATAAAACTATTAAATTATACAGATAGAAATGATGTTGTATCTGTAATTACAGAAATTCAAAACCTGTATATTAGTATAAAAAACACTACTTTTTCTTTTGACGCTATAAAGAAAAAAACAATAGATGATATAAAAAAATTGAATAAATTTAAAAAATCTGAAGAAATTTATGATGAACTTATTTATATAAGGGATAATATAAAATTAAGGAAAAATACAAAGTTATTTAAATTTGTTAGCAATGAAGAAAAAATAAATAAGGTTAAGGAAATTAATAACATTGGTATATTAAAAGAACTGTGGCAATCTATATCAACATTAAAAAATAAGGATGTAGACTATTTAAAGGAAATTCTTAATTTAGAAATTCAATACAATGAATATTTAAAAGAAGAGGTATATTTACAACTCTTTGAATTATTAAAAATAATTGAGGAAGAATATAATTTAGCAAAAAAGCAACTGGGAAAATATGATTTTAATGATTTAGAACATTTAACTTTAAAATTATTAAAGAATAATTATGTAAAAGATAAAATACAAGAGGAAATAAGATACTTAATGGTTGATGAATATCAAGACTCTAATGATATTCAAAAGGAAATCTTTTATGAAATCTGCTCAAAAAGGGAAAAGTTAGATAGAAATAATATTTTTGTTGTAGGTGACCCTAAACAGTCTATTTATGGATTTAGAGGAGCTAACATAAATGTGTTTGAAAATACTAAAAAGGATATTTTAACTTCTAACGGTATTTTAATAACTTTTGTTGTTAATTATAGAACAGATAAAAATATTTTAGATGGAATTAATAATATTTATGAGAATATAATGGAGGACAGATACGATAGTTTAGTTGCTAATAAAATAAATAAGGGGAAAAATTGTATTAATTATTTTATTAACGATGGGACTAAAGATCTAGAATATGAGCCAGAGAATTTTTCCAATTATCTATCAAAACAGATAAATGAGGGAAAGAAGAAATTTGGTGATTATACTTTATTATTTAGGTCAAGAAATGAACAGGGTTATTTTGAAGAAAGTTTTTCAAAAAGAAATATTAAATACTATACCTTTGATTCTTTAGGTTTTTTTTCTTCAGAAGAGATAGTAACAGTAATAGAAATATTAAAACTAATTAAAAATCAAAGTAACTATATATCAATATATTATTTATTAAAATCAAATATATATAGGATAAGCGATTATGAAATATTGGAATTTATAAAAACAAAAAATCATAAAATTATTGAAAAAAATATAAATGAAATTATTTATAAAATTTCTATTTTAAATGATTATCCTAAGGACAAAATTTCAAATATATTAGATGAAATTTATAATTTATTTCAATTATATGAGATATATAACTATTCAGAAGACAATATTCAAAAACAAGGTAATTTATATAAATTAAAGGATATTGCCAGTGATTATGATAAAAATAATTTAACTTTTAATGACTTTTTTTATGATATAATTTATAATTCCAATAATGAAACAATGAAACAGGTGGAAGATGAAAATAGTGATGTAGTTAAATTAATGACAATTCATGGCTCAAAGGGATTAGGATTTAATGATGTTGTAGTTCCTTATATTAATAAGGCTAAACCTAATAATAAACCATTATTAAAATTTAATAAGGAAAATGGAGTAAGTATTAATTTTACATTAGCAAATTTTAGATATAATAGTCTAAACGAAGTTGAAAGTATATCTGAAAAAATTGAAGATAATAATATATATTATGTTGCTATGACAAGAGCTAAGGAAAATTTGTTTTTAGGTTTATCAGGGAAAAACTCAGGTTATAAAAAAATACTTTTGCCTGAAATAAAATCATTAGAAGAAAAACAAATGGCTAGTGAATTAAGAGAAGAAAAATATATTGAATGTAATTTTACTAAAGAAGAATACGATGAAAATATTTTTTATCCAAATATTGAGAGTATAAACCTGCAGACAAATTTAAGATTAAATACTAATATTACAAAAGTAATTGATTTTTATAATAAGGGTATGACTAAGTCAGATTATGATATAGTAGAAGATAAAGGGAAAATAGATGGTTTAAAGGATAATATTATTGGCGATATTATTCATAGATTTGCAGAACTTTACAAACCGCCATATAATATTGAATTTAAACATATTTTAGAAGAATTTGGCCTTGATTTAAAATATTCAAAAGATTTTGAAGAATATGTTGAAAATTTTAAAAATTTATTTAACTATAACACAGATGAAACTTATGAAGAAATAAGCTTTATATATAAGTATGAAAATTGTTTTTTTAGAGGTATTATTGATAAAATAGAGGTGGAGAATAATATCTTAAGAATTATAGATTATAAGGTTTCAAAACTTAATAAAAAAGAAATAGAAAATAGATACTGGATACAATTAGTATTTTATGGAATTGTATGTGAGAAAATCTTTCCTAAGAAAACTATAGAATTATCAATTAAGAATATTAAGAAAAATTATGAGATAAAAATAGATTTCAATAATGAAAAGAAAAAGAAACTTTATAATATTTTAAATGACTATATAAATAGTATTCAACAACAGATGGAGGAATAGTGTGGAGGAGAAAATATTATTAGTTGAAGATGAGGAAAATATAAGAAAGTTTACTAGGATAAATCTAGAAAGAGAAGGATTTAAAGTAATTGAAGCTGAAACAGGGGAACTGGGAGTAGAATTAGCTCAAAGTGAAAATCCATTAGTTGTTATTTTAGATATAATGTTACCAGGAATAGATGGTTATGAGGTTTGTAGAATATTAAGAGAAAAAATTCCTAATATAGGAATTATTATGTTAACTGCAAAAACTCAAGAAAATGATAAAATTCTTGGACTAGAAAGAGGAGCAGACGATTATTTAAGTAAACCATTTAATCCAAAGGAGCTTGTACTAAGGATTAAATCCTTAATTAGAAGATTAGAAAAACCAGTTGAGAATTCAAATATAATTACTCATGGTCCCTACCAATTGGATTTATATTCAAAGGCCTTTAAAAAGGATGGTGTTTATATTGAATTAACACCTACAGAACTTTCAATTATAACTTTGTTTATGAAAAATCCAGGAAGAGCCTTTACTCGAAATGAGTTGTTGGATTTAAATTGGGGAGAAGAATTTGTTGGCGATACAAAAATAGTTGACGTAAATATAAGGAGACTTAGGTCTAAAATAGAGGATAATCCTGGTAAACCGAAATATTTAGAAACTGTTTGGGGCACAGGCTACCGTTGGAAAAAGGATTGATGCGTTTTGAAAATAAGCATAAAAAATAGAATAGTAAGTTCCTTTGTTTTATTAATAATATTTACAGTTGTAGTTTTTGAAATTTTTTCAATTTATTCTGTTAGATATTATTATTATTCGGTAATTTATGATAATTTGAGAAATGAAATAAAATATTCTTTAGAAATGTCCAATATAAATTCCCCTGATTATAATATAGAAACGTCTATATTAGAGGATATGGATCAATATTATAGGGGAATTAAATCCCAAGTTCAAATACTTACAAATTCTAAAACCGTTATATACGACAGTCTAGGCACAGATTTAGTAGGTAAACAAATTAAAGGATATAAAGATGTTGATGACGCATCAGAAGGTATGGATGGACAGTATATTGGTAAAGTACCTTATTCAGAAGAAAAAGTTATGTCTGTTTCATCGCCGATAAAAACACAAGATGGGCAAAAGGCGATTTTTAGACTAACAACTTCATTAAAAAATGTAGATTTATTAATTAGGGAGCGGTATATTGCCTTTATTTCTTTTGGGATTTTTGTTATTTTGATTTCAATTGCAATAAGTGTAATAATGTCAAATAATCTAATTAAGCCTATAAAGAATTTAACTAAAACAGCTGAAAAATTAGCAGAAGGGCAATTAAATACACGAGTCGAAAGCTCTAAATTTGAAGAAATAGATGCTTTAAGTAGAACCTTGAACTATATGACGGACAATATTAAGGAAAAAGAAAAATTAAAAAATGACTTTATTTCTTCAGTTTCCCATGAATTAAGAACCCCTTTAACATCAATTAATGGTTGGGCAACGACTCTTTTATTTGAGCCTGAAGACACAGAATTAGTGAAAGAAGGTTTAGAAATAATACAAGGGGAATGTTCAAGATTAAGCTTAATGGTAGAGGAATTATTGGATTTTTCACGTTTTACTTCTAATAGGATAAAATTGGAAAAAGTGGAAACGGACTTTACAGAATTGGCTATAGAAATAAAAAAACAACTTACACCAAGAGCAAAATCCTTAGGGATAGATTTAATAATAAATTTTGAACCAGAACATATTATAGCTGACTTAGATCCAAATAGAATGAAACAAGTGTTAATAAATTTATTAGATAATGCACTTAAATTTACTAACACTGGCGGAGTTGTTATATTAAATCTAGGTGAGGATGAAAAAGATTTACAGTTTGAAGTTATTGATACTGGTGTAGGAATTGATAGCGAAGAAATATCCTTAATAACAGGAAAATTTTATAAGGGGAAAAATAGTAATTCTCATACTGGTCTAGGTTTATCTATTTGTGAGGAAATTGTAAAACTTCACAATGGAGAGATGATGATTTCTAGTGAAATAGGAGAGGGAACTACAATTAAAATTTCAATTCCAAAGAAAGAGGAATAATTATGAAGAGGTTTAAGATAATATTTTTAATACTGACAATACTTACTTCAGTTGTCTTAATAACATCTTGTATTAATCCTGAAGAGAATGATATTAAAAGTTCTATTATAGCTCCCGAACCTAACAATGTTATGTTAGAAGGTACATGGAAGGTAATAGATGTTATCCTAAATGGGGATAATACTGAAGCGAATAACAATAGAACTACAGAAGATTTATATATTAGTAAAAAAATGTTTAAATTTGGAAATAAAAGTATTTTAAGTCCTAATTTTACTACTAAATATATTAGTACAGATAAATTTTTTAATGTTAATTACCCAACTATAGACCCTAAAAGTTTTACGGTTAATGAATATGTTGAAATAGTTACAATATCAGAATCTGAAGGATTTACCCAGGAAATAATAAAAATAGAAGAAAATAAAATTTTATTAATAGCAGATGGATACCTATATTTTTTAGAAAGAATTTCAGACAAGGTTGATGATTCAATTTATTTAAAATATAAGGAAGATAATATTAAAAGTAATATTGAAGCTTACAATGGGAAAATTGGTCTATCTGTATCTATTATAAATAAACAAGAAGATGATTATAATTCCTACAGGGACTATAATTCCTATTATTTTTATTATGATAATTACAAGAAAAAAAATATAATTATGGAAGCTTACAAAGAGCCTGGTATATTTCTAGCAAATAAAAATGATTTTAATGTTTTATCATTTAGTGAGGTTTGGGATGGAGAAAATTATGAAGGAACATTAGTTAGAAAACTAGTAACAGATGATGAAGTATCACTTTCAAATGAGCTATTAAACTCCGAGATACCTTTTGAATTAACCTTTATTTCAGATAAGTATATTTCATATAGTTCTAGTGAAACTATTAATTCCAGTAATAAATATTATAGAATTAGGGAATTAAATGGTAATGGTGATTCTAAATATCTTAATATTCAAGACATAGCAGGCAATGAGGGATTAAAAATATTAAATGAAACACTGAGCAAACAAAATGAAAAAGATTCTTTAAACAAGAAATACAACTATTCAGTAGATGATTATATTAATATAGGTTTAGTAAGGGAAAATGGAAATTGGGAATTTAAAACTAGCCTAGTATTAGGTGAAGAAGAATTAAAATATAAAGATGTAAATATAAATATAGTACCTAAAATAGATATTATAAAAACCAAAGCTTCAGATATTAAATGGTCCGAAGAGAAAAAGAAAAATGAAAATATTATTGATATGGTATATTCTCCAGAAAAAAA
Source organism: Miniphocaeibacter sp. (assembly GCF_049276255.1). Taxonomy (NCBI): domain Bacteria; kingdom Bacillati; phylum Bacillota; class Tissierellia; order Tissierellales; family Peptoniphilaceae; genus Miniphocaeibacter; species Miniphocaeibacter sp. Next base: position 125,358 of record NZ_JBASWB010000062.1, on the reverse strand, counting down.
CTTCTATATGAAATTAGATAATACTAATTTACATCTCTATAGTATAATTAAAAATGAACCTTTAGCTACAATTAGATTACCTGAAGGGAATAAAAGTTTAATAAAAATTGAATGGATTGTAGGAAATAATGCCGATTTATGGAAAGATTACTTTATAAAAGCCGGTGGAGAAAAAATTCAAAATTAAGACAAAATAAAAAACCTTGTGAATATTCACAAGGTTTTTTTGGTGCGGGAAAGAGGATTTGAACCCCCACGTCAAAGACACTAGATCCTAAGTCTAGCGCGTCTGCCAATTCCGCCACTCCCGCGCATATGGGGTGGATGATGGGATTCGAACCCACGACCTTCAGAGCCACAATCTGACGCCCTAACCAGCTAGGCCACACCCACCAAATGACTACTTGACTAGTATAGCATCTATTTTTTAAAAAGTCAACAATTTTTTTGAAATTTAAAAGACCAAAAGAATTTTCTTTTGGTCTTAGTTTTAATTTGAATCTTCTCCGCCACCATCAACTACTGGTGGTGTAATAGGGTTATTATTATTTGTATTATTGTTATTTTGACTATCGTTGTTTTGACTATCATTGTTCTGATTTTGGTTATTGTCATTTTGGTTTTCATCTTTATCATCGTCTTCTTTATCTTCCGGTTCAACTTTTTTTACATATTTATGGACAGTACAATAGGATGTAGGTTCTGTTCCTTTTGCAAATATTTCAGTTGTTACTGTTCCATAACTATAACAAGCATTAGTTGGCTTTCCACCAGATGAAGAACAAGCTTGAGCTTTAACTATTCCATCAGGCTCTTTAAACCTAGCAGATTCATAATTCTCTAAAATTGCTTTGTTTACAGCATTCCATAAATAGACAGCGTGACCATGGTTTTGTGATAGTTTTAATTGTTGATTATCGAAACCAACCCAAGAACCAATTGTATAGTATGGTGTATATCCAACAAACCAAACATCTTGATTTTCTTGTGTTGTTCCCGTCTTACCAGCAATGTCAAATTTAGAATTTCTTGCTATATTACCATAAGGTACAGTTAAAACATCTTTCATAATATCAGTCATAACATAGGCTATTTGAGGTGAAACCACCTCTCTTTTTTCGTTGACATCTTCCAACAATACTGTTCCGTCATAATTTAAAACTTTTGTAAAGCTTAAAGGCTCTATATATTCGCCACTGTTTGCTAAAGCGGCATAGGCAGCAGTTAGATCTAGATTAGTTACACCATATGTTAAACTACCTAAAGCCATAGGCGATAAAGCTTCATCATTTACTTTAGGATTTTCTGATGCTGATACGAAATTATCCTTTGATGGATCATTTTTGTTTATAATACCGAATTTTTCTAAATATGTTTTTGATTTTTCAATACCAATATCTTTTAAAACTTTAACAGCATTAACGTTAATTGAGTTTTTAACACTTTCCCTTAAAGAAACCCAACCTCTATAACGTAAATCTACGTTTTTAGGCCAAAGTTTTCCATTTTCATAATGAGGAGCATCTTCTATACCTGTAGCAGCAGTATATCCATTATCTAGGGCAGGGGTATAAACTGCAATAGGTTTTATTGTAGAACCAGGTTGCCTTGGCACATCAGCTGCTCTATTTAAAATCATTCTTCCTTCTTGATTTCTTCCACCGACAATGGCTTTAATTTGCCCGGTTTTATGGTCTATAACTACAATAGAACCTTGAGGCTGAGGAATTCCATCAATATCAAAATTAAAGTATTTACCGTTAAAGATTAAAGAACCATTATCTGAAATACTATACAAATCCTCATATCGGTCTAAAAAAGCTTTGCTTAAAATAATATCTGAATCTGATTTTGTAATTTCATCGTCCTTTGCAGCAGCTTCTCCAGAATTTTCTATAATATGGGTAACAAGATTTCTTTCTTCATTAATTGTATAGTAATCAGAAGGATCTATAAAAGAACCTAATATTTTAAATTTTGCAGAAGTAATACTTAAACTTCCATCTTCATTTAACTTGTATTCATTTTTTGGTAAGTATAAATTACCATTTGAATCAATAATATTATCTTTTTTATAATAAACTACAGAACTTTTTGAATTAATTATATTTCCACTTCTATCTGATGTCCAGTCCAATAGGGCAGGTCTATAAGATGAGCCGGCACCTCTTAAAACTATACTAGAGAAATTTTCAAAAACATCTTCTACTTGTTTTTGCATGTCAATATCTATAGAGGAATAAACTTTAATTCCACCTGTATAGTATTTGTTTTTAGCTTCTGCTTCAGTATAGTTTAGTTCTGTTTGTAATTTTTCAATTACTTGTTTTGCAATTAAATCTGAGTAATAAGAGGATATTACTTGTTTAGTAGAATTTTCTCCAGGTTTAATAGCTTCAGCTATATTCTGTCTAGAAGCTTCTTCGTATTGTTCTTTAGTAATGTAGCCTTCTTCATACATAGAACTTAAAGCGTGTTTTTGTCTGGCACTAGATTTGTCATTATAAATAACTTTGTAATTTACTCCATTAATTTCAATATCTCCCAGAACAATATCCGATTCAGATACATTTTGTGGAAGTACTGTTTTATAAAGAGCGTATTCAACTGGGTTCTTTACAATAGAAGCTAAAGCGGCACATTCTGCAGTTGTTAAATCTTCAACGTTTTTTGAAAAGTATGTCTTACTAGCAGCCTGTACTCCATATGCATTTTGGCCTAAAAAGACAGCATTCATATATTTTTCTAAAACCCCTTCTCTACCTAAGCCTTCAGTAAGTTTTAAAGCTAAATAGGCTTCTTGAATTTTCCAATCTAGTCTTCTTTTTGAACCGGGATGAATATTTCTTGCTAGTTGCTGGGCAATTGTTGATGCACCTCTCATAGAAGAGGATAAAATATTATCTTTAATTGCACTTAAAATACCTATAGGATCAACACCGTCATGCTTGTAGAATCTTCTATCTTCAATTGCAATGAAAGCATTAATTAAATCTTTTGGGATTTTTTCGTAGTCAACTAACTCTCTAAACTCTGTAGTTTGTATTTTTTCAATTTCATTTCCCTCAGAGTCTAAAATGACAGAAGTTTGGTTTAAACTATCGTCTATATCACTTATATTTATATTGGGAGTATTTTCTAAAACTCCAACAATTGATACGCCTAAAGCTCCAGCAGCCAAAGTGAATATTATTAATACAGCAATAATAATAGACTTTACGAGCTTAGAAACGGATCTTGTAAATTTATTTTTCATTATAACCTCCAAGTTTATATCTTAATTATTATATCATAGGAGCATATATTTGTTAATTTAAGCGTAGTAAATTAGTAATGATATTATAAAACTGATATAATTACTTGGTGGAGAAAAATATGAAAGAAAAAATAATAGCAGTAACAATTAAGTTACCAAATACAAATATTAATTATGAAAATAGAATAAATGAATTAAAAAATTTAATTATAGCAAATAACGGAGAGGTTGTTTTAGAAGTTGTTAGTTCTAGAAAGTCAGTAGATAACTCTTTATATATTGGAAAAGGAAAGGCAGAAGAAATTAAGCTTTTGGCTGATGAACTCAAAGTAGATGCTGTAGTGTTTAATAACGATTTAAGTGGTTCTCAATTGAAAAATCTTAGCGATTTAATTAATGTGAAAATAATAGATAGAACAAGTTTGATTTTAGATATTTTTGCTAATCGTACCAAAAGTAAAGAATCTAAACTACAAGTACAATTAGCTCAAATGGAATACATGCTACCAAGGTTAGTTGGTTTTAGAAAAAATTTATCAAAAGCAAGTGCTGGAATTGGAACAAGAGGACTGGGAGAGCAAAAACTTGAGTTAGATAGAAGAAAGATTTCTAGGGAAATAAATAGAATAAAAATTAAACTTAATAAAATTGAAAATACCAGAGTGATTAACAGTAAAAATAGAGTAGATTCTAAGGTTCCTATAGTTTCCTTAGTAGGCTATACAAATGCGGGAAAATCTACAATAGGAAATGAACTAACTAACTTTTACAAAAAAGAAGAGTCTGAGGTGTTTGCCAAGAAGAATATGCTGTTTATGACTCTTGATACAACAACTAGAAAGGGAAAACTGCCCAGTGGATTAGAATTTTTAATTGCTGATACTGTAGGTTTTATAGAGGATATTCCTACAAATTTAATAGAGTCTTTCAAAAGTACCTTAGAAGAAATAAAATATTCTGATTGTATTTTAAATATAATAGATTCTTCTAGTGAAAACATAGAAGAACAGCTAGAAACTACTTATGAAATACTAAATAATTTAAAGATTTTAGATATTCCTATTATAAATGTATTTAATAAAACTGACTTAAAAAAGGAAGTGGTTTTTAATAAGGATATTTTATTAGACAATAATATTTATATTTCAGCCTATGAAAAAGATGATATAGAAAGGTTATTATTTGAAATAGAAAAAGCTTTGGAATATAAATTCGTTAATATTAATTTAAGTATATCTTATAATGAAGAAAATCAGAGGTCAATAAAAGAGTTAAGGGACAAGGGCTATAATTTATATATTAATTATGATGAAAGTATTAATATAAAGGCTAAAGTATTAAAATCGGAAAAAGAATCATTTTTGAAATATTTTAAGGAGTAATATGAGTTATAAAACTGTATATAATGAGAAAACAATAGAAATAGAAATTAAAAAGTCACGATTTATAGGATATGTTTCACCAGTTAGTTCTGAAGAGGAGGCTATGGATTTTGTTGAAAAAATAAAGAAACTAAATCCAGCGGCAAGGCATAATTGTTATGCATATATAATTGGAGAAAAAATGATTACACAACGATATTCAGATGATGGTGAGCCTAGTGGTACGGCAGGTATTCCTATTTTAGAAATATTGAAGAAAAAAAATCTTACAGATATTTGTGTAGTAGTTACAAGGTATTTTGGAGGTATTTTATTAGGAGCAGGCGGGCTGGTAAGAGCTTACTCTTCTGCCTGTAATGAAGTTACAAATAAAGCTGTTATTGTTGAAAAACAGGAATTTTCAGAAATGGAAATAGAAGTTGACTATAACAATTATGGCAGGGTTTTAAACTATATAGAAGAAAATGAATATTATATATTAGATAAAGTATTTGAAACTGAGGTTTTAATTAAATTATATATTAAATCTGAATTAGTTAAAAATTTTGAAAAAAGCATTTTAGATTTGACAAGTGGCAATGTTAAAATAATAATAGATAATGTATTATTATTACCTACAAAAAATAATAAACTATATATTGAGGGATAAAATGAACTGTGAAAAATTAGAAAAAGATTTAATCCATTGGCTAAGAGAATATTCGAGAAAAGCTAATACAAAGGGAATAGTATATGGGCTAAGTGGTGGTATTGATTCGGCAGTTGTAGCTGTTATTGGTAAAAAGGCTTTCGATAATAATTCCTTAGGTATTATTATGCCTATAAATAGTTTAAAGTCAGATATGGAAGATGCTGTTTTATTAGCTAATGCTTTTGATATTAACTATATAACTATTGACCTATCAGAAAATTATAATGATTTAATTAAAAAACTTGAAAAAAACAAAAATGAAATGGCTTATGCAAACATAAAACCAAGGCTTAGAATGATTACCTTATATTATTACGCACAAAACAATAATTATCTTGTTTCTGGAACGACAAACCTTTCTGAATACACTATAGGTTATTCAACAAAATTTGGAGATGCAGCAGTAGATATATCTCCACTTTTGGATTTGACAAAAACAGAAGTTTTAGAATTTGCTAAATATCTTGGAATTCCAAAAAAAATAATAGATAAAAAACCTTCAGCTGGTTTATGGGAAGGTCAAAGTGATGAAGATGAATTAGGATTTACTTATAAAGAACTAGATAATTATATTTTAACAGGACAAGGCAGTGACGAATTTATAAAAAAAGTAGAGCACTTGAAAAAGATAAGTCAACATAAAAAGCATATGCCGGAAAAATTTATATATAGAGGAGAGTAGTATGGCAGGACATAATAAATGGAGTAAAATAAAGAACAAAAAAGGAAATGAAGATGCTAGAAGGGGAAAGGTCTTTACTAAACTTGCAAGAGAAATAATTGTTGCAGTTAAGGAAGGAGGGGCGGACCCAGAATATAATGCCTCATTAAAGACAGCTATTGAGAAAGCAAAAGCTGAAAATATGCCAAATGATAATATAGAAAGGGCAATTAAAAAAGGTTCAGGCTCTAATGATCAGGATAATTATGAAGAGGTAGTATACGAAGGTTATGGACCAGCAGGTGTAGCTGTAATAGTAAGTTGTTTAACAGACAATAGAAATAGAACGGCTCCAGAAGTAAGACATGCTTTCGACAAATATGGTGGCAATTTAGGACAAACCGGTTCTGTTATGTTTACTTTTGAGCGTAAGGGACTTTTAGTTATGGAACAAGATGAATATGATGAAGAAGAAGTTATGATGACAGCTATAGATGCAGGAGCAGAAGATTTTAGTTCTGAAGATGGTCAATTTGAAATTATAACTGAAATGACAGAATTTTCTACAGTAAGAGATGCTCTATTAAAGGAAGACTACAAATTTACTACAGCGGAGTTAGTGTATTTGCCTAATAATGAAATAGAAGTTACGGATGAAGATGATATTAAGAATTTAGTTAAATTAATAGATATTTTAGAAGATAACGATGATGTACAAAATGTTTACCATAATTGGAATATTCCAGATGATCTAGAGGCCTAGTATGGAATTTAACATTAATCCTGTTGCTTTTGAAATATTTGGCATTGAAATAATGTGGTATGCTATTTTAATTTCCATAGGTTTTGTATTAGGAATAGTAGTAGCAACTAAGTTAGCAAAATTCAATAACATAGACCCTGATTTAGTAGTAGATATATTATTATTTGCTATACCAGCTGCTATAGTAGGCGCTAGACTATATTATGTGGCATTTGAATGGGACTATTATAAAGACAACTTAATTGATATAGTCAACCTACGTTTAGGTGGTTTAGCAATTTATGGAGGACTAATAGGTGCCTTTATTGTAGGGGCTATATATTTAAAGAAAAAGAAATTGAGTTTTTTTAAAGTTGTTGACATCTTTATGCCGGCAATAGCTTTAGGTCAAAGTATAGGCCGTTGGGGTAATTTTATAAATCAAGAGGCATATGGTAGGGTAACTAATCTTCCTTGGGGAATAATAATAAATGGTGAGAAGGTCCATCCTACATTTCTTTATGAATCAATAGGAGATTTTATAATTTTTATAATTTTATATAGGATTTGTAAAGGAAATAAAAAATTTGATGGTCAAGTATTTAGTCTATATTTAATTCTCTACGGTATATTAAGATTCTTCGTAGAAGGATTGAGAATAGATAGTTTATATATATTTAATTTTAGAGTTTCACAAATATTAAGTTTAATATTAGTAGTGGTGGGAGTCTTAATTTATATAAGAAAAAGCAAAAAAATAAATAAGAAAATTTAACTATTTAAAAGACGACTTAGATCGTCTTTTTTTATTGCAATTTAAAGCTTTTAGACGATAATGGGGAAGATGTACGAACTAATGTTTGCGTTGTTTTATAAGAGAATTTAATGTATTATAATATTAAGTGGTGAAAAGTGGGTGAAAGTGTCAAAAAATAGAATTGAGGTGGCGGGAAATGTTTATTGGTGAATATCAACATAATTTAGATACAAAAGGCCGATTAACTATGCCATCAAAATTTAGAGACGAATTAGGAGAAGAGTTTTTCATCACCAAGGGAATGGATAATTGTTTATTTGTTTTTCCAGAAAAAGAATGGGTTAAAATGGATGAAAAAATAAATGGGCTTAAATTATCTAGAAAAGAAACAAGAGGTCTTGCAAGGTTATTTTATGCAGGTGCAATAAGTGTTTCCCTAGATAAAATGGGAAGAGTATTGTTGCCTCAAACATTAAGAAAATATGCAGGATTAAACAAAGAAGCCGTAATAATAGGAGTTTCTTCAAGAGTTGAAATATGGGATAAGGAAGCTTGGGAAACTTATAATGATGATGACAATTTAAACTATGACATTTTAACAGAAAAAATGACAGATATAGATTTTTAGAGGTAAATATGGAATTTAAACATATTTCGGTTTTATTAAACGAAACAATAGAGGGTTTAAAAATTAAACCAAATGGAATATATGTTGATTGTACTCTAGGTGGAGGAGGTCATTCTTTAGAAATAGCTAAGAAATTGAAGAATGGAAGACTTATATGTATAGATCAAGATATTGAAGCTATAGAAGCGGCGAAAATAAAATTAAGTGATTATATTGAAAATATTACATTTGTTAAATCAAATTTTAAATATTTTTGTGAAATTTTAGATGAATTAGAAATAGACAAGGTTGATGGAATTTTAATGGATATAGGAGTTTCATCACATCAAATAGATAAGGAAGATAGAGGGTTTTCTTATATTCATAACAGTGAATTAGACATGCGAATGGATCAATCTCAAGAACTAACTGCTAAGTATATTGTTAATAATTATTCTGGTGAAGAATTAACTAATATATTTTATAAATATGGGGAAGAAAAATGGTCGAAAAGAATTGCTGAATTTATTGTTGAAAAAAGAAAAGACAAGGAGATAAGAACAACCTTTGATTTAGTTGAAATAGTAGATAAAGCTGTTCCAGTTGAAGTTAGAAGAAAATCAAAAGGACATTATTCAAAAAGGGTATTTCAAGCATTAAGAATAGAGGTTAACAATGAATTAGGAGTTTTAGAAGAAGTTCTTCCTAAAATGGTAGATTGTTTAAATCTTGGTGGAAGATTATGTGTAATAACTTTTCATTCATTAGAAGATAGAATTGTTAAAAACATTTTTAAAGATTTAAATACTTCTTGTATATGTCCTCCAGAAATTCCAATATGTGTATGTAACAAGAAGAAGAAAATAAAAATAATCTCAAGAAAACCAATTGTTCCTTCTCAAGAGGAGATGGAACAAAACCCTAGATCTAAAAGTGCAAAATTAAGAGTTGTTGAGAGAGTGAGGGATTAAAATGGAGGCACGTAGTTATGAATATTATTACGAGGAAAATCAAGAGAATATAGTTGTTCCTAGAAAAATAAATAAAAAAAGAAAAAAAAGACTTAATAGACAATCTAGTAGAACTCAAAGTATTAATAGAGCAAAAATTAATAAAATTGCAAAAATAAAAAAGTTGATGATTTCAGCTTTTGGTATTGTAAATTTATTATTAGTTTCAATAACCTTATATGGCTATATTACATTAAGTAATGCAAGTTTGGAAATAAATGAAATAAAATCGGACATAACTGAATTAGAAACATTAAGAGATCAATACAAAATGGAAATAGCAAAATATTCATCTTCTGAAAGAATTGAAGAAATAGCAAAGTATAAGTTAGGAATGTCTTACCCTGAAGAAGATCAATTTTATTATTTATCGAACAAGAATAATTATGATAATATAGATAGCAAAGATAAAAAAGATGAATTATTATTTGCAGGAGTAAAAGATAAGACGGAATATGAGAAAGAATAAACACTTTGAGAAATTACAAAAGACATTTAAAAATAGAACAATTGTAATATTTTTAATATCTATTTTTATAGTAGTAATCTTTGCTATTAGACTTATTTGGCTATATAATTCTGAATATAGAGTAAGGGCAGCTGAACAAAGGCAAAAAACTATTGAAATACCAGCCCATAGAGGAGATATCTTAGATAGTAATGGTAATATTTTAGCTGAGTCGGTAAAAGTAAATGCCTTGTACTATATACCAGAGAAAATATCAAAGGAACAAAAAGATATTTTAATTAATGGATTAAGTAGAATATTAAATCTTAATACTGATGAAATAAATGAAATAGTAAATAGTGATACTACAGTTAGAGTAGCAGATGGTTTAAAAAAGAAACAGGTAGATGAAATTGAGGAAATGAACTTAAGTTGTTTATCTATTTCAGTTGAAAACAAAAGGTACTATCCTGGGGATTCTTCCTTATCATACATACTTGGTTTTGTTGATAAAGACAGTAATGGTATGTATGGGGTAGAAAAATATTATAATGAAGATTTAAAAGGAGAGCCAGGACTAAATATTTTTTCTAGTACAAGAGAGGGTAATCCTATAGCTTTTGAAAAAAACAAAAAGCTTGATGCTACTGAGGGAAAGAACTTAAAATTAAATATAGATGAAAATATTAATGCAATAGTTAGTAATGTTGCAAAAGAGGCTTATGAAAAATATGAACCGAAAAGTTTATCTATTATAGTAAGTGAACCAAAAACAAATAGAATTATAGCAATGGAAAATTTTCCAAGGTATGACTCAAATAATCCTAGAAATGGAAGAGATAGTGAAGAAACAAAGGAACTGGAGAATCTTTCTGAAGAAGAACGAGTTGAAAAGTATTATGATATTTGGAGAAATATTGCCATAAGTGATACATATGAGCCTGGATCTGTTTTCAAATTAATAACTACAGCAATAGCACTTGAAGAAAATACAGCAAATGAAAAATCTATTTACACCTGTGAAGGTATTTATAGTGAAATACCAGGTGTTAAAATAAAATGTATAAGATGGTATGACCCACATGGCGATCAAACAGTAGAAGAGGCTTTAGCAAATTCATGTAATCCGGCCTATGTAAGAATAGCTCAGGATATTGGATATGCAAAATTTTATGAGTATATAAAGGCTTTTGGCTTTGGAGAGACTACAGGCATTGATTTAAATGGAGAAGCTAAGGGGATAATTCCTAAAAGTGCTGAAGATGTAACTTCTACACAATTAGCAACTATGTCTTACGGACATGGAATTGCTGTTACACCTATTCAAATGATTACAGCAGCAAATGCTATTGTAAATGGTGGATATATTATTGAACCAAAGGTTGTTAAGGAGTTAGAAGGCGACGAAGATAAAAATGAACCTGTCGTAAAAAGACAGGTTATATCAGAAGAAACAAGTAAAAGAATGTTGAGTTTATTGGCAAATAATGTTGAAAATGGTGCAGCTAGTGGAGTAAAATCAGCTAATTATAGAGTCGGCGGCAAATCAGGGACTACTATAAAAATAGAAGATGGAAAATATACATCTGAAAAAGTAGTAGCTTCTTTCTATTCAGCATTTCCAATAGACAATCCGAAATATTCAGTAATGGTAGTCGTTGATGAACCAAAGGGAGCTAACTCTGGAAATGCAGTTTCTGGTTCGATTTCTAAGGAAATTAACAATCAAATTGTTAAATATAAAAATTTAGAAGAGCATAATTACAATACAGGGGACATAGAGGAATCAACAGTACCTGATTTAGTAGGACTATCATTAAAAAATGCGGTAAAATTGCTGGAGGAAAATAATTTAAAGGCAAATATAGTAAATACTTCTTTAAGTGATTCTATTATAATTACTAATCAGTCCATTAACCCTGGAACTAAAATAGAAAAAAATTCTACAGTTGATTTAAAGGCTGATGATTCAGGAACATCTTTAATAAAAGTACCGGATTTAATAGGAATGACCTCTAAGGAGGTTAGTGTTGAAATTGGAGATTTAAACATAGAATTAAGGAACAAGGGTAACTCTGATGATGGAAAAGTAATAAAAACCATACCTGAATATAATGAATTTATAGAACCGGGAAGTAAATTAGAAGTTATATATGAAAGTAATTAATAGGCTTAAGATTTTTTCTTTTGCCTATTATTTATTATAATGCTCAAATATTTGCTATAATAAGTATTTGAGTAAAGGAGAGATTTATGAAAAATATTAAAAGTGATTTACTATTACCATTAGGAGTTAGTATTATACTTTCTTTAATTATAGGTAAAATAGTAATTAAAATTTTAAAAAAAGCACATATAGGACAAAGTATAAGAGAAGATGGACCAAAAGCTCATTATTCTAAAGCTGGTACTCCAACAATGGGAGGAATTATTTTTATTTTTTCCACTTTAATTACTTTAGCAATATTTAGAGGATACAGTTTTGAAAACATATTAATAGTTTTAGGAATGCTGGGTTTTGGTTTAGTAGGATTTGTTGATGACTTTTTTAAATTAGTTATGAAAAGATCATTAGGACTTACTGAAATGCAAAAAATAGTATTCCAAATTATAATAAGTTTTATATTGATTTATTTAGCATCAAAAGTTTCAATTAAACCTATAGGAACATTTATAATTCCATTTTTTAATATAGAATTTAATCTAGGTATATTTGCCTATCCTATACTTGCATTTATAATGATTGGAACAGTTAATGCTACAAATATAACAGATGGCTTAGATGGATTGGCTACTAGTGTTACTATTCCAGTTTTTATTGCTCTAACGATAATTGCCATTAATATGAATTCAAAAATAAGTTTATTTAGCGTTATTTTCACAGGTGCTTTAATAGGGTTTTTAGTTTATAATTCTAATCCAGCAGCTGTTTTTATGGGAGATACAGGCTCTATGGCTATTGGTGGAGCATTAGTAATGGCGTGTATAATATTTAATATGTCTTTATATCTTATTATTCTTGGTGGAGTATATGTAATGGAAACTATGTCGGTAATTATTCAAGTAATCAGTTACAAAACTAGGAATAAGAAAAGGGTCTTTCTAATGTCACCAATACACCATCATTATGAATTAAAGGGATATAAGGAACAAAAGATAGTAACAGCATTTACTACTTTAAGTACAGTACTTTCAATAATCACCTTATTATTATTTTTATAGGAGTATAAAATGAATTATTTTATATTAGGACTAGGAATCACCGGGATTTCAACTATTAAGACCTTATCTTCAATGGGATATAACATATATGCCTTTGATGAAAACCTAGAGGACTTCAGTACAGTAGAAGCTTCATTAAAAGGTTATAATTACAAGCTTATTAAAAACAAGGAAGATATTAACTATGAAATTATAGATACAGTTGTAAAAAGTCCAGGCATTAAATTAGAAAATGAAATCCTTGAAAATTTTAAAAAATCAAATAAGGAAGTAATAAGTGATTTAGAGTTGGCTTATAGATTATTTCCGGAAAAAAACTTAATTTCTATTACAGGGACTAATGGCAAGACTACAACAACAATGCTTTTAACCCATATTATTAATTCTTCTGGGAAAAAAGCAATGGCAATTGGAAATATTGGAGTTGGAATGTTATGGGAGATTTACAGTAATAGAAATATTGATTACTTTGTTATAGAAGCATCTAGTTTTCAATTGGCAACTGTTAACACATTTAGAAGTAAGGTAGCTGGAATTATAAATATAAGTGAAGATCATATAGATTGGCATGGTAGCTATAAGAAATATATAGATGATAAAAGTAATATCTTTAAGCATCAAAAAAACGACGATTTTTTAGTTGCCAACAAAGATGATGAAATAATTAATAAAATCATAAAAGAAGTAAAATCCAAGGTGATTTATGTATCACAAAAAGAAGAATTGACAAATGGAGTATATGAAAAAAATGGAGAAGTTTTTTATAGCAACAATGGTATAAAAGAATATATACTCAATACTAAAGATTTGAAAATAGTAGGTAAACATAATGTTCAAAATACATTAATAGCAGTGGGAATGGCTATTTGTTTAAAAATTGATACTGATATTATAAGTAAGGCTTGTACTAGCTTTAATCCGGTAGAGCATAGAATAGAATTTGTTAGAGAATTTAAGGGCATAAAGTTTTACAATGATTCAAAAGGGACAAATATTGATGCTACCTTAAAGGCTTTAAATTCTTTTAAAGCTCCAATAATATTAATAGCAGGCGGATATGATAAAAAAGTTTCTTTTGATGAATTATTTAAAGCTGGTGACCATAACTTAAAATCATTAATACTTTTTGGAGATACGAAGTATAAAATAAAAAATAGTGCTGAAAAATTTGGATATGATAATATTCATCTTGTCGATAATATGGAAAGTGCTATTAATAAAATAGAGGAAATTGGCAAAAATGGAGATATTGCCTTGCTTTCTCCAGCATGTGCCAGTTGGGGGATGTACAAATCCTATATAGAAAGAGGCAAAGATTTTAAACGGTTAGTTTATAAATTAGGTGAATAATTGTGAAAAACAAACAGGGTAGTATAGATTATAAAATATTAATAACTACAATAATACTTATTATTATAGGAACTATAATGGTATTTAGTGCTAGTTGGCCTTATGCAACTAGACTAAAAAACGATCCATACCATTTTTTAAAAAAACAAATTGTATTTTTAATAATAGGTTTTGTAGCTATGTATATAACATCTAAAATTAATTATAAAATATATAATAAATATGCTGTAATATTATATATTCTTACAATCTGTCTTTCAATAATAGTTTTATTTGTAGGTGATGTTGAAACCTACTCTGCTAAAAGATGGATTACTATAAAAAGTATAACAATTATGCCCTCTGATTTTTTGAAATTAGGAACAATATTTGCTATTTCTAGGTATATTTCAAATAATTATAAAAAAATAAATACAATAGCATATGGTTTTATTCCGATGGTTATATTTGCTGCCATATCTGGATTTTTAGTATTTAAACAACCAGACTTATCTACAACATTAGTGATTTTAGGGTTAATACTAAGTATGTTCATAATAGCAGGAATAGAAATGAAGTACTTAACGGTGGCAATTTTAGGAGTAGGAGCAGTAGGTTTAGTAGGTATACTGGCTTCTAAAAGTATATATAGTAGAAGTTCTAGAATTGAAGCTTGGCTAGATCCTTTAAAGGATTTGTCCAATACAGGATGGCAATTAGCGCAGTCCTTGTTTGCCATAAGTTATGGTGGCTTTTTTGGCGTAGGCATTGGAAAAAGTAGACATAAATTCAGTTATTTATCAGAAGCTCACAATGACTTTATTTTTGCAATTATATGTGAGGAATTAGGATTTATTGGTGCAATGGTAATAATTTTATTGTATATTTATTTAATATACTTAGGAATGAAATTAGCATTTTCACTTAAGGATGTATTTGCCAAATTTTTAGTTATAGGAATAATGTTATTATTGGGAATTCAATCCTTTACCAATATAGCAGTAGCATTGGGATTAATACCTCCTACAGGTTTAACTTTGCCTTTTATAAGCTATGGAGGTAGCTCTTTAATAGTTTATATGACTATGATAGGAATAGTATTAAATGTTTCAAGAACGGCAAATAGGAGGTAAAATGAAAGCAATAGTTTCTGGAGGTGGAACTGGAGGACATATTTATCCGGCAGTTTCAATTATTGAAGAATTAAAAGATAGAGATAAAAATATAGAAATATTATATATTGGAAAAATTAATAGTATGGAATCAGAAATTATTCCAAAAATGGATTTGAACTTTAAAGGTATAAGAGTAGAGGGGTTACCAAGAAAATTAAATAAAAAATCATTAAGGTCCCTTAAAGAGCTAATATTTGGATTAAAGCAATCTAGAAAACTTATAAAAGAATTTAAACCGGATATTGTTATTGGAACTGGGGGGTTTGTTACAGGACCAGTACTATTGAATGCATCATTGATGAAATATAAAACATATTTCCATGAGCAAAATAGTTATCCTGGAGTAACAAATAAAATTTTATCTAGATTTGTGAATAAATATTTTGTAACCTTTGAAGAAAGTATAAAATATTTTAAAAAACCTCAAAATGCAATAGTAACAGGAAATCCCATAAGAAATAGATTCAAAAATATAGAATTGATAAAAGATAAAACCTATAGTGAATATGGATTAAAAAAGGATATAAAAACCGTATTTTCTTTTGGAGGTTCTAATGGCTCTGTTATTTTAAATAAAACAATTAAAAACTTATTAAATAGCAGTAAAGAACATAATGAATTTCAAATTATCCACGTTACAGGAAGTGATAATTATGAAGAATTCATATCAGGTATAAGTAAAAAACAATTGTCAGAAAATAAAATTTTTCCATATTTAAAGGATATTCAAAAGGCATATAGTGTTGCAGACCTAGTAATTACAAGTTCAGGAGCAATTACTTTAGCGGAACTTGCTTTTTTAGGGTTGCCTAGTATTTTAGTGCCAAAATCCTATACAACAGAAAATCATCAGGTACATAATGCAAGAGAGTTCGAAAAAGTAGGGGCTAGTAAAGTAATATTAGAAAAGGAACTAAATGAAAATCTCTTATATGATTCTATTATGGAAATAGTGTCAGATGAAGAAAAAATTGAACAAATGCAGAATGCTGCAAAAACTTTAGCAACACCAAATGCTGCAAAAACAATAGTAGATGAAATATTTAAGGATATAAAATGAGACAGGTAGGAAAGAAAAAATACAAAAAAACTAAAAAAAATAAAAATAGCGTTTTTGTAGTAATATTATTAACTTTTTTAGGAATAATATTAACCTTATCCTTTTTTGCATTGACCCATGATTATTTTAATATAAAGACTGTAAGCATTCAGGGAAATAAATATTTAGATGAAAAAGATATAGTGGAAAAATCAAACTTATTAGGCAAAAATATTTTTCGGACTAGTGAAAAACAAATAAAAAAAAGCATATTAGATGATAATATACTTAAAATAGAAGTCAGTAAGGAATATCCCAATAAAATTAATATTAAAATAGTTGAAAATGGTATAATTGCATATATAAAAAATGAAGATGGCTCATATAATTCGTTAGATGCATTGGGAAAAGTAAGTAAAAAAAAGATAGAGGATATTAATGACATACCTGAAATTAATGGAGTAGATGCAAGTTTATTAAAAAATGAATCCAGTATTTTTGATGATAAAAATATAAAGATTATTTTTGATTATACTAATAAATCAAAAATAGATGTAAATAGATATGACTTTTCAAATATAAATGATATAGTATTGTATGATAAAGACTCTACTAAATATATTATTGGAAATACTGCTGATTTAGAAGATAAAATGATCCTATTGGATCAGCTAGTGAATCAAATTAGTACTGATGATATAAGTGTAAAAATTATTGATGTAAGCAATATAGACAAACCCTTAATAAAAGCTGATTAAACAGGGGAATTAATTAGAAATTATTTAGTGTAATGTGTTAATATGAATGTATTAATAGTACAAGTTTTTATATAAATACAAAAAAATACTTTAAATTATAATAAAACAAATATTATAATTTTTAATAAAAATACTGGATTAATAGTAGTTTTATTGAAAATATATCATAAGCATAAACTTAGATTATGACAAATCAACAAAAAAGAACGAATCTTAATAAGTAGTGTACTAGAAGTACATTTAAGTTTAGGAACTGAATTTAGGCTTTGCAAGATAGTGGTTATTAGAACTAAGACTTACTATTATGATAAAATAAGAGATAATGATGTAAATGACTTAAATATAAATATATCGGGGAGGAAAATAAATGAGCTTTGAAATGGAAGTAAACAATAATGATGATTTAGCTAAAATTAAAGTAGTAGGTGTTGGTGGCGGTGGTAATAATGCAATAATGAGAATGCACGAAAGTGGTTTATCAGGTGTTGAATTTATTGCTGTAAATACGGATAAACAAATTCTTACTACTAGTCAAATCGAAAATAAATTACAAATAGGACAAAAACTAACAAAGGGTTTAGGTGCAGGAGCTAATCCGACAGTAGGTCAAAAAGCTGCAGAAGAAAGTAGAAATGATATTGTTGAAATGCTTCAAGGAGCTGACATGGTATTTATAACTGCTGGAATGGGCGGTGGTACTGGTACAGGAGCTGCACCAATAGTGGCGGAAATTGCTAAGGAATTGGGAATACTAACAGTTGGAGTTGTAACAAAACCTTTTGCTTTTGAAGGAAGAAAAAGACAGTTACAAGCTGAACAGGGTATTGAAGCTTTAAAGGATAAAGTAGATACTTTAGTCATAATTCCAAACGATAGACTATTACAAGTAGCAGAAAAAAGAACAACTATGTCTGAAGCTTTTTCTATGGCAGATGAAGTTCTTATGAATGGAATTAAGGGTATATCTGACTTAATAGCAGTACCTAACTTAATTAACCTAGATTTTGCAGACGTAAAAGCGATTATGTATGATCAAGGTATTGCTCATATGGGTATTGGAATAGCTACAGGGGAAAACAGAGCTGTTGAAGCAGCAAAAGCAGCAGTTAAGAGTCCTCTATTAGAAACATCTATTGATGGAGCAAAAGCTGTTCTTATTAATGTTACTGGTTCTGATTTAGGATTATTTGAAATTAATGAAGCTTCAGAGTTAATAAGGGAAGCTGTAGATGCAGATGCAAATATTATTTTTGGTGCTGGAATAGATGAAAGCTTAAAAGATGATATTAAAATTACTGTAATAGCTACTGGATTTGATGAAAAATTAGGTAAAAATATTATTTCAGGCGATAATGAGAAAAATAAGAAAACAAATGAAAAATCAGAAGGAGATGCTAGTTCAGAAAAAGACAATATATCAGACGAATTAGAAATTCCTTCATTCTTGAAAAAAAGAGGCTTTTAATTAATGAGATGTCCTTTCTGTGATTCAACAAATACTAAAGTTGTGGACTCTAGACAAGTAGATTCTGAAACTTCAATTAGAAGACGCAGAGAATGTCTGTCATGTAAGAGGAGATTTACTACTTATGAGAAATATGAGAATAATCCTCTTATTGTAATAAAGAAAAACCAAGAAAGGGAAGCTTATGATAGAAATAAGATTTTAAATGGAATGGTTCGTTCTTGTTATAAGAGAAAAGTTCCAATGGAAGATTTAGAAAAAGCGACTAAGGAAATTGAAATAGATATTAATCATTTAAATTTAAAAGAAGTTCCTTCTTCCTTAATTGGTGAAATAATAATGGAAAAGTTAAAAGAAATAGATAAAGTAGCATATGTAAGATTTGCATCTGTCTATAAAGAATTTCAAGATGTTAGTTCATTTTATGATGAAATAGAAAAAATCAAATAGTTTAAATAAAAAAAAGACAATTTTGTCTTTTTTTTATTTTTATATTTAGGTAAGATATGGTAAAATGCTAATAAAAGTTTGGAGATAAAAATGGATTTATTTGAATACAGTAGAAAAAAATCAATTAATAAAAATGCACCCTTAGCCGATAGAATTAGACCAAAAACCCTAGAGGATTTTTACGGTCAAAAACATATTATTTATAAAAACAGCCCCTTAGATAGATTAATAAAGAGCGATAGAATAGGTTCATTGATTATTTATGGACCACCAGGTATTGGTAAGACGACTTTAGCTATGATAATTTCCAATACAACTAATAGGGTATTTGAAAAATTATCTGCTGTAACTTCTGGAGTTAAGGACATAAAAGAAGTTGTAAAAAATGCAGAGTCTAATTTAAGCTTCTATAATAAAGGTACAATATTGTTTATTGATGAAATTCATAGATTTAATAAGTCGCAACAGGATGCATTATTACCTCATGTAGAAAATGGATTAATAACCTTAATTGGGGCAACTACAGAAAACCCATATTTTGAAGTTAATAAGGCGCTATTGTCAAGATGTAAAATAATTGAATTAAAAAATCTTACAGAAGATGATATAGTTAAGGCTTTACAAAGAGCCCTAACTCTAGAAAATGGACTAAAAAAATATAATGTTGAAATTAATAAAGAAACATTATATTTTGTTGCTAAATTATCTAACGGTGATGTTAGAGCTGCTTTAAATGGCTTAGAAGTTGCAGTACTTTCTACAGAACCTGTAGATGGTATTATATTAATAGATAAAAAAATTGTTGAAGAATCTTTTTTAAATACAACAAACTTGTATGATAAAGATTCAGACTATCATTACAATACAATTTCTGCATTTATTAAGTCTATGAGAGGTTCTGATCCTGATGCAGCTATACTTTATTTAGCTAAAATGATAAAATCAGGAGAGGATCCTAAATTTATTGCTCGGAGAATGGTTATATTTGCATCAGAGGATATAGGTAATGCTGATCCCAATGCACTTCAAGTGGCTAATAATGTTTTTAGGGCTGTGGAAATAATTGGCTTACCAGAAGCTCAATTAAATTTAGCCCAAGGTGTTTTATACTTAGCAACTGCACCTAAAAGTAACAGATCTTATTTAGCAATAAAAAATGCTATGAGTGATATTAATAATAATACTAACTTAGAAATACCTAACTATTTAAAAGATGCTCATTATAAGGGAGCAGAGAAATTAGGAATAGGTAAGGGTTATAAATATCCTCATGACTATGAAAATTCATATGTTGAACAAAGATATTTTCCAAACAATTTTAAAGAGAAGAAATATTATATACCAAGTGATATAGGATATGAATTAAATATTAAAGAATATATGAAAAAGTTAAAGGAGAAATAAATTGATATTATTAAAGGACTTAGAAAAAAAATACGAAGAATATATTGACAAAGATATAGAAGTAGCTGGCTGGATTAAAAATTCAAGATTTCAAAAAAAATTAGGATTTATTGAACTTCACGATGGAACTCAATTTAAACCAATTCAAGTAGTAGTGGATTCAAACCTAGAGAATTTTGAAGAGATTAGTAAACTACATTTAAGTAGTGCTATTATTGTAAATGGGAAATTAGTTAGTACGCCAAATGCAAAGCAAAAATATGAAATTCAAGCTAAACAAATAGTAGTAGAGGGAAAATCTTCTGATGACTATCCTTTACAGAAAAAAAGACATACTTTTGAATTTCTAAGAACTTTATTACATTTAAGGTCAAGGACCAATACCTTTAATGCTGTTTTTAAAGTTAGGTCTGAACTGAGTTATGCTATTCACAAATTCTTTAATGAAAGGGGATTTGTATATGTGCATACACCAATAATTACGGCATCTGATGCAGAAGGTGCTGGAGAAATGTTTGAAGTTTCTACTTTAGATTTAAACAACCTACCTAAAGATGAAGATGGAAATGTAGATTTTTCGGAAGATTTCTTTGGTAAAAGAACTAATTTAACAGTTAGTGGACAATTACAAGTTGAATCTTATGCTATGTCCCATAGAAATGTTTACACATTTGGTCCTACTTTTAGAGCTGAAAATTCAAATACACCAAGACATGCTGCAGAATTTTGGATGATAGAACCAGAAATAGCTTTTGCTGAATTAGAAGATGTATGTAATTTAGCAGAGGATATGGTTAGATATATTATTAAATATGTACTTGAAAAATGCCCACAAGAAATGGAGTTTTTCAATAATTTTATTGACAAAGGGTTAATAGGAAGATTAGAGAAAGTATCAAATAGTGAATTTAAAAAAATGACCTATACAGAAGCTATTGATATATTGGAAAAAGCAGATGTAAAGTTTGATTATCCTGTAAAATGGGGAATAGATTTACAAACAGAACATGAAAGATACTTAAGTGAAAAAATAGCTAATGGTCCTATTTTTATAACCGATTATCCAAAAGAAATAAAAGCTTTCTACATGAAACTTAATGAAGATGGTAAAACTGTAGCTGCTACAGATTTATTGGTGCCTGGTATAGGTGAATTAATCGGTGGTAGTGAAAGGGAATATAGATATGATGTACTATTAAATAAAATTGAAGAAGCAGGTTTAAAACCAGAAGATTATAGTTGGTATCTAGATTTGAGAAAATTTGGTACTGCTAAGCATGGTGGTTATGGCTTGGGATTTGAAAGAATGCTTATGTATTTAACAGGTATGACAAATATAAGGGACGTAATACCATTTCCAAGAACAGTAGGTCATTGTGAATATTAGTTGACATAAGAATTATTTGATAGTATAATAGGCAATGTTGAATAAGTAGAGTTATCCGCTCTCACCTTATCATTAGATGAATAAGGTATTAATTTAATTACGTTTATATTTGTAATTTTGGCGGGTATTTCTACCTGCCATTTTTTATTTAAAAACACGGAGGTGTGTATTATTAAGGAATTACAAATTAATGATGAGATTAGAGCAAAAGAGGTTAGATTGATTGATGCCAAAGGCGAACAGAAAGGAATAGTTCCTATTGCCAAAGCATTAGAATTAGCTAGGGAGAGTAATCTTGATCTAGTAAATGTAGCTCCAACTGCTAATCCACCTGTTTGTAAGATTATGGATTATGGTAAGTTTAAATACGAAACTATAAAAAAAGAAAAGGAATCTAGAAAGAAACAGAAGACAATCAATGTTAAAGAAGTGAGACTTTCCCCAAATATTGATACACATGATTTAAATGTAAAGGCTAAAAGAGCTAATAAGTTTTTACAAAATGGGGATAAAGTAAAGGTTTCTGTTAGATTTAGAGGAAGAGAATTAGGACATACTGCAATTGGTAGAGATGTTCTTAATAAATTTGCTGAATTGACTGAAGAAAATGGTGTAATTGAGAAAAAGCCTGCTATGGAAGGTAGAAGTATGATTATGATACTAAACTCAATTACAGATAAATAATTAGGAGGAATATTATGCCAAAGATGAAAACACATAGAGCTTCTGCTAAGAGATTTAAAAGAACTGGAACTGGTAAATTAAGAAGATTCAAAGCTTATAAAAGTCACTTAACTTCTAAGAAATCTCCAAAGAGAATTAGAAATTTAAGAAAAGGTACTTTAGTAAGCAGTGGAGATCAAAAAAGAATTAATCATATGATTCCATAAATATTGTTAGGAGGAAAATTAAATGGCAAGAATTAAACGTGGTGTTACAGCACATGCTAAACATAAAAAAGTATTAAAAGCAGCAAAAGGTTATTATGGATCAAAATCTACATTATATAGAACAGCAAATCAAGCTGTTATTAAGTCAATGACTTATTCTTATATAGGTAGAAAAAGAAGAAAAAGAGATTTTAGACAATTATGGATTGCTAGAATAAATGCAGCATCTAGACAAAACGGCTTAAGCTATAGTAAATTTATGCATGGTTTAAAAAAAGCTAATATAAATATGAATAGAAAAATGTTATCTGAAATGGCTATTAACGATCCAAATGCATTTGCACAATTAGTAGAAATAGCTAAAAACGCTTAAATCCCAAAACTTGGGGTTTTTTTGTTTACCTAAATAATTAAAACAAATAATATATATAAATCAAATATATCAGAAGTGGTTAAAATGAAAACTATAAGAAAAAAAAGAATAATAGATAATCCATCACTATATTTAGTTTTAGGTTTTTTTACTGTAATTATAATAGGAAGCTTTTTATTAATGCTTCCTATATCATCTGCAGATGGTAGTGTAGGTAATTACATAGATTGCCTCTTTGTTTCAACGTCGAATGTCTGTGTTACTGGACTTACTCCAGTAGTTACAGCTAGCCATTGGAGTACATTTGGACATGTTGTAATTATTGTATTAATACAAATTGGTGGATTAGGAATAATGACAATGTCAACATTAATGGCATTGATTTTAGGTAAAAGAATTACCTTATCTTCAAGATTAGTAATAAAAGAACAATTAAGTACAGATAATATGAAGGGGCTTGTAAAGTTAATAAAATACGTTTTAGCATCAACTTTTATTATTGAATTAATAGGAGCGGCTTTACTATCTATTACTTTTATACCTGAATATGGTTTAGGAAAGGGTATTTGGTATAGTATATTTCATTCAATTTCATCTTTTTGTAATGCTGGATTTGATATTTTAGGCGATTCAAGTTTAACTAATTATAATTCAAACGCTTTAGTAATGTTAACAATAGCCGGATTAATAATTTTAGGTGGTCTTGGATTTAATGTATACATGAATATAACGGCATATAAATTTAATTTTAAGAAGTACTCATTACACGCTAAAATTGTATTAATAGGAACAGGATTTTTAATAGTTTCTGTAGCGGTTTTTATATTTATAGCTGAGTATAATAATCCAGGTACCTTAGGAGGACTTAATACAAAAGATAAAACAATAGCATCATTTTTTCAATCGGTAACATTAAGAACTGCAGGTTATTATTCAATAGACCAAGCGGCACTAAAGGATAGTAGTGCTATTGTAAGTATACTTACAATGTTTATTGGGGGAGCACCGGCTAGTACAGCAGGTGGTTTAAAAATAACGACATTGGCATTATTAATAATTACTGTAGTAAATGAAGTAAAGAGAAATGAAAATATTGTAGTATTTAATAAAAGTATTAGAACAGAACAGGTATTTAAAGCTATTACAGTATTTATTATTTTTACATTTTGGGTATTATTTGTTTCTTTAGTAATAATTATTATAGAACCATTTCCTCCACTAGATGTTTTTTATGAAGTTGTTTCAGCTACGGCAACAGTAGGAATTAGTAGAGGAATTACTCCAGAGCTAGCAAATATATCAAAGTTGTTAATTATTTTGACTATGTATTTAGGTAGAGTTGGAATGTTAACTTTATTATTTGCTTTTTCAAAAGACAAGAAGAAGAAACAATATAAGGAAGCTTACGGAAATATTATTTTAGGATAGGTGAGAAATGAAACAATTTGTAGTTATTGGTTGTGGTAGATTTGGAAAATCTTTAGCCTTAAAACTATCTGAATTAAATCAAGAGGTTTTGGTAATAGATCAAGATGAAGATGTAGTAAATGAAATTAGTCCATTTGTTAACTATGCAGTAACAGCAGATGTTACTGCAGAAGGTGTACTGGAAGATTTAGGGGTACAGAATTTTGATGTAGTTATAATAGGTATGAGTTCAAATTTTGAAGCTTCTGTACTAGTTACTGCAACAGCAAAGGAATTGGGAGTAGACACTGTAATAGCTAAAGTAAAAGATACCTTACATGGGAAGATTATGACAAAAATTGGTGCAGACAAGGTTATAATTCCGGAAAAAGAAACAGGACTAAGATTAGCCCATAGCTTAACTAAGAAAAGCATTATAGATTTTATTGAAGTATCTGAAGAATTTAGCTTAATGGAAATAAAGGCTCCTAAAAACTGGACAAATAAAATGATAAAGGATTTAGAAATAAGAAATAAATATAATTTAAGTATTATTGCTGTAAGACGTAATGAAGATATTATCATTAATCCTGATGCTGATTTAATAATAGGAGATTCAGATATATTGTCAGTAGTAGGAAAAACTTCCGATATAGAAGAGTTGGTTAATATTACAAATGATTAAAAAAATAGAAAGTAAGGATAATAAAGAGTTTAAGAAGCTTAAATCTTTAAAAACCAATTCTGGCAGAAAAAAGAATAAATTATTTCTAATTGAAGGCAAAAAAATGTTAATAGAAGCATTTGAGTCAAAAGTATCAATTAAAAATATAATTATAAATGAGGATTTTAAAAATTTAAATATATTAAAGGACAGTAATGTAAATATTATTCTATTAAAAAATTCATTATTTAATGAAATAACAGAAATGAAAAATCCTGAAGGAATAATGGCTAGCTGTGATTTTCTAAAAAATGAAACAATAGATTTTAACAATAATCTTCTAATTTTAGATAATATTAGAGATCCAGGAAATATGGGGACAATAATCCGTACAGCTGAATCCTTTGGATATAATAATATACTCTTAATAAATGGCTGTGTAAATATATATAATTATAAGGTATTACGTTCTTCTATGGGTTCTATATTTAGAGTTAATTTAAAAGAAATAGAATTAAAGGATTTAAATACCTTAAAAAATACGCATCTATTATATTCAATGGCATTATCCAATAGTGCTGAGAGTATATATAATATGACAGATATAAAAAAACATGCTATAATTATTGGAAATGAGGCAAATGGAGTAAATAAGAAAATTATAGATATTTCTGATAAAAATGTTATTATTCCTATTTCAAAAAATGTTGAATCTTTAAATGCAGCAATTGCAGCATCGGTTACAATGTTTTATTTTAATTTAATAAAAACAAAGAAGGAAAAAAAGATAGATTTTAATTAATAGAGAGCTATGAATTGGTGAAACATAGTAATTAAACTATCCCTATTCATTCCGGAGTTCTCAGGTAATTCTGAGCGTTAACTAACGATATATAGTTTCAAATTAAGTGATGTTTTCATAATTTGGGTGGTACCGCGGAAATCTTCCGTCCCATTTTGGGATGGGAGATTTTTTTATTTAAAATAGGATACTAATTAGGAGGAAAAATGAAAAATAAATTATTGAATATAAAAGAGCAAACTTTAGCTAAACTAAATGAAATAAAAAATTTAGATGAATTGGAAAGTATTAGAGTTAAAATATTAGGGAAAAAGGGAGAATTGACTCTAGTTTTAAGAGGAATGGGTAAATTATCTAAAGAAGAAAGACCTGTTGTTGGACAATATGCAAATGAAATTAGAAATGATATAGAAAATTATATTGCAATAAGAAAAAAAGAATTAATTGAAAAAATGAATAAAATAAAAATAGAAGAAGAAAAAATAGATGTAACAGCCAAAAAAGGATCTTTAAAAATAGGTCATAGACATCCACTAAACAAAACTATGGAAGAATTGGAAAATCTATTTCAAACAATGGGATTTTCAATTATTGAAGGACCAGAAGTAGAAACTGTTGCAAATAACTTTGATTTATTAAATTCACCAAAAAATCATCCTTCTAGGGATTTATCAGATACTTTTTATATTAATGAAGACATTTTACTTAGAACCCATACATCAACAGTTCAAATTAGGACTATGTTAAATAACAAACCTCCAATAAGAATGGTGTCAGCTGGGAGAACTTTTAGATTTGATGATGTAGATGATACACATTCACCAATGTTTCATCAAATTGAAGGATTAGTAGTGGATAAAAATGTTACTATGTCTAACTTAATACATACATTAGATGTATTTATTAGAGAATTCTTTGGAGAAGATATGAAAACCAGATACAGACCACATTATTTTCCTTTTACAGAACCATCTGCAGAAGTAGATGTATCATGTTTTGCCTGCCATGGTGAAGGATGTCCAGAATGTAATTATACAGGATGGAGTATGGAACTATTAGGGTGTGGAATGGTTCATCCTAACGTTTTAAGAAATTGTGGTATAGATCCAGAAGTTTACTCAGGATTTGCCTTTGGAATGGGCGTAGATAGAATTACAATGGTAAAACATGGAATTGATAATATTAGATTATTATATGATAATGATAAGAGATTTTTAGAACAGTTTTAGGAGGAATATATGCTATTACCAATAGTTTGGATGAAAGAATATGTTAATATCGACACAGATATTATGGAATTAATAAATGAAGTTACACTATCAGGTTCACATGTTGAATCTGTTGAAAATTTAGGAGAAAAATTAAATAATATAGTAGTTGCAAAAATATTAGAAATAAAAAAACATCCTAATGCTGATAAATTATCTTTAGTAAAAGTAGACTATGGAGAGAAAATAGTTGAAATAATTACAGGTGCTAAAAACATGAAAGAAGGGGATTTAGTAGCCTTTGCAAAGCTAGGAGCTATATTACCAGATGGTTTAGAAATAAAACCTATTGATTTAAAAGGAATAGAGTCAACAGGAATGTTATGCTCATATGAGGAGTTAGGATATGCTGATAATGTAATACCTAAAAACTCTGCAAATGGAATTATTATTTTAGAAAATGGTAATATTGGTGAAAATATTATAGATGCTTTACAGTTAAAAGATTCGGTTATAGAATTTGAAATAACACCAAATAGATCTGATTGTTTATCTATAGTAGGAATTTCAAGAGAAGTAGCAGCTACTTTTAATACAAAAATCAATTTACCAGAAATTACTATAGAAAAAGAAGAAGATAAAATAGAGGATTACTTTAATTCAATTGAAGTTTTGTCTGATAATTGTTTAAGATATGTAGGTAAAGTTGTAAAAGATGTAGTAGTAAAAGAATCTCCTCAATGGATGCAAAACTACTTAATGCAAGCAGGAATGAGACCAATAAACAATATTGTAGATATAACAAATTATGTTTTATTAGAACTAGGTCAACCTCTCCATGCTTTTGATATTGAAACCTTAGAAGACAAGAAAATTATTGTAAGACAAGCAGATGAAAATGAAGAAATGACAACTTTAGATAATAATAGTAGAAAATTAAGAAAAACGGATTTAGTTATATCTGATGGAAAAAAACCGGTAGCTATAGCCGGAGTTATGGGAGGACTAAATAGTGAAATAACTAACAGTACAAAAACTATTTTAGTTGAATCTGCAGTATTTGATGGTGATTCAGTTAGAAGAACTTCTAAACATCTAGGATTAAGAACTGAAGCTTCTCAAAGATTTGAAAAGGGAATATCCCCAGAAATAAGTAAATATGCCGCTGAAAGAGTATGTGAACTTATAGAAAAAACAAATTCAGGAACAGTTGTTAAAGGCTCCTATGATATATATAAAAATCCTCAAGAAAATAGAATAATCAGTATTAATTACAATAGAATTAATAAATTATTAGGAACAGAAATCTCTAAGGAGGAAATTGTAAATTATTTAGAAAACTTAGAGTTTAAAGTAGAAGTTAATGGAGATATTTTAGTAATAACCGTTCCTAAATTTAGACTTGATATTAATATAGAGGAAGATATAATTGAAGAAGTTGGAAGATTATATGGTTTTCATAATATTAAACCAGAACCATTAGGTGGAGGCTTATTAAGAGGAAAAAGATCTGATAGTAGATTAATAGAAGATGAAACTAAAAATATAATGTATGCACTAGGATTATATGAAGCCACTACTTATTCCTTTATTAGTAAAAAGGCCTATTCAAAAATTTTAAAAGATGTTAAAGATGAAGAACTTGTTACATTAAAAAATCCACTAGGAGAAGATTTTAGTGTTATGAGAACTACTTTAATTCCAAATATTTTAAATGTATTGGAAAAAAATAGTAAAAATAAAATTGATGAGTTTAAGGTATATGAATTAGGAAATACATTTCATTCATATGATTCAAAAAAACTTCCAGTGGAAAGTAAAAAAGTAACATTAGGAATGTATGGTAAATATGATTTTTATGATATAAAGGATATAGTAACTGTTTATTTAAATGAGTTAGGATTAAAAGATTTACAATTTACAACTTTATCAAATAATAAGACATTTCATCCAGGTAGAGCGGCTAATATAATATTTAAGGGTGAAGTACTAGGACAAATTGGTGAAATTAGCTATGAAGTAGCAGAAAATTATAATATTAGTTCAAGAGTATATATTGCAGAAATAGATTTATCCATAGTTGGAAAATTTGTAGACCTAGAGAAAAAATACAAAAAAATTATAAAATACCCTAGTATCGAAAGGGATATAGCAATTGTTGTAGACAGAAACTTAGAAACAGCAAAAATTGAAGAAGTAATAAAAAAATCAGGAGAGGGAATTGTTCAAAGTATAGATTTATTTGATATATACACTGGAGAACATGTTGACAAAACAAAAAAGAGCTTGGCTTATAGGATAGTTTTCCAATCACCAGAAAGAACATTAAAAGAAGAGGAAGTAAATATTATTGTAGATAATATATTAAATGAGTTGGATAAAGGCTTTGATGCTAAATTAAGGAGCTAAAATGTCTGAAAAAACAAAATATAATATAAAGATATTAAATAATACCTATACAATAAAATCTGATAAATCAGAGGAATCAATTGAAGAAATAACAAATAAAATTAATATTAAATTATCAGAATTAAGGAAAAATAATCCTAATTTAAAACAAGAAATGCTTCTAAGCTTAGCATTACTATATTTTAGTGAGGAAATTACAAACAATGGTTTGGAAATATCTAATTTAAAAGAAGAAATTGACAGTTTTCAACAAGAAAAAAGAGCTATAAAAGAAAAGAATGAAAACTTTATCAATAGTATAGATAAATTAGAGAAGGAAAATCTACAGCTTAAAGAAGAGGTTAATATTTATACTAATAATATAAAAAAATTAAATCAACATATTGACACACTTAAAATAGAAGTTTCAAACTATTTACAAGAACTGGAAGGTAAAAATATTACCATTAAAAACTTAAATGAAAATATAGATAGTTTAAGAAGGGATTATACACAAACATTAATAATAGTTAATTCTGTAAAAAGAGAATTGGATAAAATTAAGGGTAAGGTTTTATAATTGGAAAATTATGATTTTGAAGTATTAGCTCCTGTAGGAAATTTGTTGATGTTAGACGCAGCAATTAAAGCAGGAGCTGATGCTGTTTATTTAGGTGGAAAAAACTTTAGTGCAAGAGCCTATGCAGAAAATTTTACAATAGAAAATATTAGGGATTTAGTAAAGAAATGTCATAGTAATAATATTAAGGTGTATGTAACTGTAAATACTTTACTTCATGATTATGAATTAAACGATGCTTTAAACTATATAATTGAATTATATAATTCAGATGTTGATGCTGTTATAATTCAGGATTTAGGTTTACTTAGTTTAATAAGGCAATACTTACCTAAATTAGAGGTGCATGCTAGTACACAAATTAATATTAACAATTACTATGGTGCTAAGTTAATGAAAAAGTTAGGATTTAAAAGAATTGTTTTAGCTAGAGAAACTCCAATAGATGAAATTAAGTATATTGCTGAAAATGTAGATATAGAACTAGAGGTTTTTATTCATGGTTCCTTGTGTGTTTCATCTTCAGGTCAGTGTCTTATGAGTTCATATATTGGTGGTAGAAGCGGCAATAGGGGAAAGTGTGCTCAACCTTGTAGAAAAGAATATACATTGTACAATTCTAGATTTGAAATTTTAAATTCTAAAAATAATCCTAAATCCTATTTAAGTCCCAAAGACTTATGTACAATAGAAAATATAAAGGAATTAAGGGATATAGGAATTAAATCTTTTAAAATTGAAGGAAGAATGAAAAAACCTGAGTATGTTTATACAGTAGTTAAAACATACAAAACTAAATTAAATAATGAATATATTGACGATTCTGTTTTAGATGAAGTGTCTAATAGAGGTTATACAAAAGGATTAATTAATTATAGCTTTGGAAAAGATTTTATTGAAATGAATAGAGAAAAGAATAAAAAAGGTATAATTGTTGGGAAAATTATTAAAGAAAATAGACAAAAGGCAATTAAATTCTTTATTGAAGTCAAGAAAGGTGATATTCTTCTTTTTGAAACAGAAAAAGACAAAGTTATTCAACTTACATTAACTAAGGATTATGCCACTGGAGAAAAACTTTTTAGTGAGCATATCCACGATTCAAAAATTAATTCACGAGTTAGAAGAACAAGCTCGATTAAAATAAAAAATGAATTAGAAAAAACTAAAATAGATAATCGTAAAAATATAGATATTAAATTTATTGGGAAAATTGGAGAAAATCCGAAAATTTACGCTAAAAGTTGTAATAAATCAGTATCTGTGGAATCGGATCATATTGTACTAAAGGCAATAAAACAACCATTAACTGAAGACAGAATAATAGAACAATTGTCTAAAATGGGAAATACTAATTATAAATTACAGTCAATTAATTTAGAATTAGACGATAATATATTTATACCTATAAAGGTTTTAAATGAGTTACGAAGAGATATAATATCAAAACTGGATAGTATATTTAGTAATTTTAATAATAGGGAATTTTTAAATAGAGTAAGTATAGACTTTGACTATGATATATCTACAAATGCTTCTGATGTAAATATTAATTTGGAATTAATTGATGTAGTAGAGAATATAAAAAATAATTATGGAGATATTTATACAAATAATTATGAAAAAAATACTGGAGAATTTTATTTCAAAACACCAAGAATAGCTACAACAAAGGACCTGAGAAAGCTAAATGAAGAAATTAGAGATACAAGGAACCTAAAGGGATTTTTAATAAACAATTTAGGGGATATTCAGTTTGTTAAAGAGAATTTTCCTGATTTAAAAATTATTGGAGACATTGGATTAAATGTATTAAATAGTAAAACTTATTGGCTTTTGAGAAACTTAGGTCTGCATAGAGTTACAATGTCAACAGAATTAAATATAGATGAAATTAATGATATAGTTACAAAAATTGATAGTAATTTTGAAATTTTAGTTCATGGATATTTAACTTCTATGGTAATGAAAAATTGTCCATTTAGTACTATTAAAGGTTGTAAAGACGATAGTAATTGTAATTTATGTAAATTTTCTAAAGATCATTATTTGAAAAACAATAATAATGAATACTTTTTAATTAATAGATATGAAGGCTATAGTGAACTTTACCATAATAAAATATTAGATATTTACGATATTGTTAATGATATTAATTTGGAAAAAGGTGGCAATTTAAGAATTATTGCTTATAATAAAGTAGATGATTTAATAAATATATATTATGATAAAATTAATAGTGGGAAATCCTATAAAATAGATAATAATAAGGGAAAATATACTAAGGGGCATTTTTTAAAAGGTATAAATTAATGAATGATAAAGCTTTAAAAATTTTAGAATACAATACAATAATAAATAAATTAGTAAATTATACGAAATCAAAATTAGGAAAAAAAATATCTAGTAAACTAGAACCTATTTCTGATTTTGAAGAAATTGAAGAGAAATTAAAAGAAACAGAAGAAGCCACTAGTTTGATATTTGCTTTTGGAAATCCATCTATATATGAAATTAATGATTTTATATTACCATTAAGACATGTAGAGAAAGGTGGAAGCTTAAGTACTAGAGAACTTTTAGATGCTTCTGCTTTGTTAAGGTCAGTTTATGAAATAAAAAAATATTTACCTTACACTATTGAAAATGAAGGTAAGTATCCGATTATTTCCAATATAATTTTTTCTTTAACAGAATACAACAATATTGAAAAAGAAATTTCAAATGCTATTATTTCAGAAAATGAAATAAGTGATAATGCAAGTAGTGAACTAAAAAGAATTAGAAGGGAAATATTAAGTAAGTCTAATTCTATTAGAGAAAAATTAAATAATATTTTAAAATCACAAAATTCACAAAACTTATTACAGGATTCTTTTGTAACAATGAGAGATGGCCGATATGTTATACCGGTAAAATCAGAAAATAAAAATTTAATAAAGGGTATTGTTCATGATCAATCATCTTCAGGAGCTACTTCTTTTATAGAACCAATGGCTGTAGTAGAAATAAATAACGATATTAGAATATTAGAAGCCAAAGAAGAAGAGGAAATAAAAAAAATATTAAGAGAATTATCTTTAGAATTATTAAAAATAAGAGATGATTTAATTATTAATCAAAATAATTTATCTAGATTGGATTTTATATTTGCAAAAGCTAATTTAGCTATTGAATATAACTGTTCTAGGCCTATTATTAATAAAAAAGGTATAGTAAATTTGAAAAAGGCTAGACACCCTTTATTAAATAAAGATACGGTAGTTCCAATTGATATTGATTTTGGCCGAGATTATAATACTTTAGTTATAACAGGTCCTAATACTGGTGGAAAAACAGTAACATTAAAAACAGTTGGTCTACTAACTTTAATGGCCCAGTCAGGGTTACTAATTCCCTGTAAAGAAAATTCTGAAATAGCTATTTTTGATGAAATTTATGCAGATATTGGAGACGAGCAAAGTATAGAACAATCATTAAGTACATTTTCTTCACATATGACAAATATTGTAGAGATAATGAATAATTTGAAATATAATTCCCTAGTGCTTTTTGATGAATTAGGAGCAGGTACGGACCCAACTGAAGGTGCTGCCTTAGCTATAGCAATTTTAGAAAAATTATTAAACAAAAATATAAGAACAATGGCTACTACCCATTATTCTCAACTAAAATTATTTGCATTAAATACTGAAGGAGTAAAAAATGGATCAGTGGAATTTGATGTAAATACCCTAAGTCCAACATATAGACTAACAATAGGTTTACCTGGTAAATCCAATGCTTTTGAAATTTCAAAAAGACTAGGTTTAAGTGAAGCTATTATAAACGAG
Source organism: Miniphocaeibacter sp. (assembly GCF_049276255.1). Classification (NCBI taxonomy): domain Bacteria; kingdom Bacillati; phylum Bacillota; class Tissierellia; order Tissierellales; family Peptoniphilaceae; genus Miniphocaeibacter; species Miniphocaeibacter sp. The sequence goes on along the minus strand of NZ_JBASWB010000062.1, from coordinate 91,430 downwards.
GCTAGAAAATTAATATCAGAAGAAAATCAAAACTTCGAAGATATATTATCTAAAATAGAATATGATAGACGTGAAATTGAAGAAAGTAGAAATAGACAAAGAAAATTAGAAGAAGAAATTAGTCTATTAAAAACCGAGCTAAATGAGGAAATTAATAAGACTAAATTATCTAGAGCTAAAATTATTGAAGATGCAAAGGAACAAGCCTATAGGATAGTGCAGGAAGCTAAAGATTCTAGCTCTGAGCTGTTAAAAAAATTGAAATATCTACAAAGTAGCTCTGAAGAAAATATTGCCTATGAAGCTACTAAAATTGAACAAAATTTTAATAAAAAACTAAAGAAAAATGTAAGTAAAAAAGGACTTTTGGACACAGTAGACAATGGAGAAAAAAGAGAAATAACCATAGGGGATGAAGTAGAAGTACTAGGTATGAACGACATAGGTCAAGTAATTTCTAGGCCAAATAAAAAAGGTGATGTTCAAGTTCAAGTAGGTATAATTAAACTAAATGCAAATATTAATAATTTAAAACTTGTAGAATCTACTGATGAAAAAAAAGCAAAAACCAATATAAAAAATATTATAAAAAGTAAAGCTAATAAAAATATAAGTAGTGAATTAGATTTAAGAGGTTATAATATAGAAGAGGCTATTTATGAAATAGAAAAATTTATTGATGATGCTTATATAGTAGGAATTAAAGAAATAAGATTAATACATGGTAAAGGTACTGGAGTTTTAAGACAAGGTGTTCAAAATTATTTAAAAAGGAACAAATATGTAAAATCTTATAGAATAGGTTCTTATTCTGAAGGTGGTACTGGTGTAACAGTTGTACAAATAAAGTAATGAGAGGTAAATATGATAGATTTTAAAATTAAGGTTGCAGATAAATTAGAAGAATTGAAACTGGATATTTCAAGAGATGAAATAATTTCTCTTATAGAAATACCGCCGGAATCAAGTATGGGTGACTATGCTTTTCCTATGTTTAAATTTGCAAAGATTTTTAAAAAAGCACCAAATTTAATTGCAGAGGAATTAGTTGGTAAACTTACTAAGGGGGAATTCTTTTCAGATATTGTCAATACAGGTCCCTATATTAATTTCTTTGTTAATAATGAATTATTAACAAGGGAAGTTTTAGAAGGGGTTTTAAATAATAAAAAATTTGGTTCAAAAAATATAGGTTTAGGTAAAACAGCCGTAGTTGAATTTTCTTCAACAAATATAGCCAAACCCTTTCATATTGGACATTTAAGATCCACTGTAATTGGTAATTCCATTAACAATATATTAAAATATCAAGATTATAACACAGTTGCAATAAACTATATTGGGGATTATGGTACACAATTTGGAATGATGATTTCAGCATATAAAAAATGGGGAAGTAAAGAAGAAATAGATAAAGATCCTATTAATGGTCTGCTTAATTTATATGTTAGATATAATAAAGAGGCTAAAGAAGATGAATCCTTAATGGATGAAGCAAGAGATTGGTTTGATAAACTGGAAAAGAAAGATGAAGAAGCCGTTGAATTATGGCAATGGTTTAAGGATATAAGTCTAAAGGAATTTAATAGGGTTTACGAATTATTAGGAGTTAAATTTGACAACTATCATGGAGAGGCCTATCATTCTCAATTTATGGAAGAAGTAATTAAGGAACTTGAAGAAAAAAGTCTATTAAAAGAATCAGAAGGTGCAATGATAGTAGATTTAGAAAAGTATGATTTACCACCAGTGCTTATTAAAAAAAGCAATGGCTCAAGTACTTATATTACAAGGGATATAGCTACAGCTATATACAGAAAAAAAACCTACGATTTTTATAAAAACAACTATGTTGTAGCATCACAACAAAGATTACATTTCCAACAGCTTGTGGCAGTTTTAAAAGAAATGGGATATGAGTGGGCAGACGATTGTGTTCATATTTCCTTTGGAATGGTATCTATGCAGGATGGTGCAATGAAAACCAGAGAAGGAAAAGTTATATTTCTAGAAGAAGTATTAAATCAAGCCATAAGTAAAACCAATGAAATAATTGAAAATAGAAATCCAGACTTAGAGAATAAAGAAAAAGTTGCAAGGGAAATTGGTGTTGGAGCAATAATCTTCCAAGATTTATTTAATAATCGTATAAAAGATTATGTGTTTGACTGGGACCAAGTATTAAATTTTGATGGTGAAACAGGTCCATATGTTCAATATGCAAATGCTAGAGCATCATCAATTTTAAATAAAGTCAACTTCCAAGTTGAAGAAAATGTTGATTATACCTTATTAAAAGAAGATGAAGAAATAGCTATAATTAAAATTTTAGATAATTTTAGTAATGTTTTAGAAAACGCTGCTAATAAGTTAGAACCATCATTTGTTACAAGATATTCTGTTGAATTAGCAAAGGCCTTTAATAGATTTTATAATTCATGTCCAATAAATTCAGCAGAAGATAATCTGAAAAGTGCTAGATTGCTTTTAACTTACGCAACAAAGGTAGTTTTAACAACAAGTTTAAATTTATTGGGAATTGCAGCTCCTGAAAAAATGTAAGACTAGTTTAACTAGTCTTTTTTAGATAGGTGAAAAATGAAAATACTATTAACATCATTAAATACAAAATATATTCATAGTAATATAGCAATACAGTATTTAAAATCAACTGTAAAGGATTATTATGAAGTAGATACAAAGGACTTTACAATTAATCAAAATATTGATGATATTATCTATGAAATTATGAAAAATGATTATGACATTATTGGCTTTTCTACATATATTTGGAATGTTGAAGAAACCTTAAAAATATGTAGAAAAATAAAAAAAATAAAAGAAGACATTATAATCATTTTAGGGGGACCGGAAGTTTCCTATAATGGAGAAGAATTATTAAAAGAAAATACTAGTTTAAATTATATTATTTCAGGTGAAGGTGAATTTGTTTTTTTAAAACTACTAAATTATATAAAAGGAAAAGAAAACACTTTACCAAATGGAATTGTAGAAAGAAATAATAACAATATACAAGGTAATACAAATTATCAAGTAATAGATGATTTATCAATTTCTGAATTTGAATATACCGATGACTATATTAAGGATAAAAAAATAATATATTATGAAACTTCAAGAGGATGTCCTTATAATTGTGAATTTTGTCTTTCCTCATCGACTAAAAAAGTTAGATATTTTGATTTAGAAAGATGTAAAAAAGATATAAAAAGATTTATTGATTTAGAAGTACCTCTAGTTAAATTTATAGATAGAACATTTAATTATGATAAAAATCGTGCATTAGAGTTAATGAAATTTATTAAAGAAAATGATAAGGGAATAACAACATTTCATTTAGAAATACATCCGACCTTAATAGATGGGGATTATTTAGACTTATTTAAGAATTTGAGAAAAGATCTCTTCCAATTTGAAATTGGAGTCCAGTCGACAAATGTAAAAACTTGTAAAGCTATAAAAAGAGTAGGAGAATTTGAGCAAATAAAAAAGGTCTGTAAAGAAATAATAAGTTATAATAACATTCACTTACATTTAGATTTAATTACAGGACTTCCTTTTGAAGACTATGAGAGTTTAAAAAAATCCTTTAATGATATTTTGTCAATTAGACCAGATAAACTTCAATTAGGTTTTTTAAAAGTTTTAAAAGGGTCGCCATTATGGTATAAAAGTAAAGAATATGAAATAGTTTATGATGATGACCCACCATTTGAAGTTATATATACTAAATGGATTAGTTATAAAGAAATTCAAAAGATTAAACTTATAGAAACCTTAGTAGATAAATATTATAATGAAAAATATTTTATTAATACTTTTGAATTTTTAGTTAAAAATTTCTATAAAACTGATTTTGACTTTTTTAATGATTTTTCAAACTATTGGAAAATTAATGATTATTACTTTAAAAATCACTCAAGGAATAATCTATATGTAATTTTTAAAAAATTTATTGAATATAAGGATTTTAAATTTAAGAATATTCTTAAAGAATTATTAATACATGATTATATAATTACAAATAAAAAAATTCCTTATTTTTTAGATGCGGTAATAATAGAAAATAATTTAAAACATGAATTACTAAAAGATAGAGAAATTTTAAATATTATTGGAGAATATGCTTTAGATATAACTACTAAAAAACTAGTTAAGAATATTTTTATCTTGAAATTTAATTATGATATAATTGATGTTATGGAAAATAACAATTATTATGAAAAAAAATGTATAGTCCTATATGACAATACAAATAATGCATTTTATAATATAACAAATTATTATAAGGAGATAATATGAATTATCTAAAAGATTTTTTTTATGTACAAAAAACTGCCATAACAAATACCTTTAAAGGAATAAGATATTTTTTCATAGTAGCATTTGCAATATTAGCAGGCTCACTGGCAGTTAACATTATTAGTAATGTTTTATACTCAATTTTTGGCGTAGGAGTTCTATCGATAATAATAGGAGTCCTAATATATGTATTGGAAATTTTTGCAATATCCTTTGTAATGAATATTTTATACAGGGCTGTAAAGGAAAATGGAAAAGGTAGAGGGTTTATTCAAGATAATAGTAGCCAATTTATGTATAAAATAATTCAAATAGCTTTTATATTTTATTTAGTAAGACTAATTTTACAAATAGGTGGTTTATATAAAATATACTATTTAATATTACCAATAATATTAATAATTTTTAATGCCTTACCAGAATCTATATATTTGGAAAATTATGATTCCCAAGGTACCTTAATCCATTCTTTAGAATTTTTAAAGAATAATATTATAAACTGGGGAATACCAAATTTATTAATTTATGGAGTTTTATGGCTTTTTAAAATACCTTATATACTGCCTTTTAATATTTCATTTAATAGAAATATTTTAGATATAGTAATTTCATTGGCGATATTATTATTATATAGTATATTTTTGATATATAGAGGCAATTTATTTGAAGTATTAAATGGTTCATCTATGAGAAAAAGAGAATATATGAGGAAATTTGATTAATGGAAAATATTAGGGATTATTATAAATCAAAATCTGAAGAAATCTTATATTTAGAATTAAGAGAGAAGTTAGTAAATATTGATTTTCCGCTACCTATCTTAAAAAAAGATTTTGTAGAAGAGATAAAATCGGGAACTTTTAACGAGGAAATAGAGTTTAAATATTTTTTTAGAGGAATAATATTTAATTTAGCAATTGACCCAGATTTTAAATATGCAAAAAAATATTTTGATTTTTTAGTTAAAAATATTACAAATTTAAAAGGAGCGGTTTTAAATTTGTCAATTAATGAATTAAAAAATGATTTAGAAGCATCTAATGTTTTTTTAAAATTTAATTATGATAATTTTAAAGATGCAAGTAGTAATTATTACTATGCCTTATCACTTTTAGAATTATATGAGACTAAAAACAACTATATATTTTTAGAAGAAGCTGAAAGAGTTTTAAATCAAAATATATCTATTGATGAAAATTATCCACTAACATATTTTTTACTTGGAAATATTGAATTAAATAGAAACAATTTAATAAAGGCTAACTATTATTTTTTAGAATCTAAGGAAAAATTGAGTAATTTAAATATAAGTAATATAGAGGAAATTGAAAAGGAAATAAACAAAAAAATAGACTCTTTACAGGTTGAAGTAATACTATTAGAAAGTAAATATCTACTTGAAAATGGTAAATTTTATGAAGTAGTAGAAAGTTTGGAAAATGTAGATATATACGATTATAGAAAATATTATTATTTAGCTAATGCGTATTTTGCATTAATGGAGAATAACAAGGCTTTTAAAAATTATTCTTTAGCAGATGATTTTAATAATAAAGCTGTAGAATTTTATATAGATTATGGTTATTTTTTATCACAAGTAGGATATGTAGATTTAGCTTTAGAAATAATAGAAAAAGGTTTAAAAAAATATGAGGATAATGAAAAATTATTATTTAATAGAGCTGTTATATATTTAAATATAGGTGAAAATAAAAAAGCGAAAGAAGATTTAGAAAATATTATACAATATTACGATATTTCGGAAGATATTTTTAACAATGCAATGATTTTATTAGAACAAATCCAGGATTAATAATTATTTTATTAATCCTGGATTTAATTTATCTAGAATTTCCAATGCAATTAAAATATTTTGCCTAGAATTCGAATTTTCTAAATCTATATCAACAAGTTCATTAACCTTATTAATTCTATAGACAATGGAATTTCTATGTACATCCATCTGCTTAGAAGCTTTTATTAAAGACCTTTCTTCAATTAGGTAGTAATAGAGAGTCTTTAATAATTCTGAATTTTTGCCCTCATCATAATTTTTTAAAATTATTAATTCTTCTGGTATGGCAATTTCAATAAAATTATTTGAAATTGACATGGAGAATATTAATTTGTCTAAATTTAAATCTATATTTTCTTTAATATTTAAATTATTATCAACTATATATTTAGTTAATTCATAGGCCTTATAAAAATTTAACAAATTTTTCCTTAAGTATATTGAAGAATAATTAAAATTGTATTTATCAATATAATTTTCTATGTCCGAAATTACTTTATTATTATTTAAATTTGACTCATTTAAAAGTATTAGTAAGTTATTATTTATAATTATAGAATATAGGTACATAGGATAATCTAATATAAACCTATTTCCATGTATAAACATATCTCTGTATTTAAATAGACCACCTTCTAATTTTAGATTATATAGTCTATACTGGTCATTTATATTCCAGTTTAGAGTTTTTAATATATCCATATCTTCATCTGTAAAGTTATTAACAGATAAATTTTTAATAGTATCATAGAACTTATCCTTAGTATTAATGAATTTGCTAATACTATTATAAATATATGTATCAATAATACCTATTAATTTATATATATTATCATTAAACTTTTCATCTATTTTTTCAAAAGCTAGGTAACCATAAACTCTAGAAGATGCTTTTTTTGATATTTTAAGGGGGAATATATCGTTAACTTTGTTAAAATCAAAGATATTGTAAACTAGTTTTTTATTATTTCCTAAAATACATACATTTGAATTATATTCGTTTTTTAAAATTTTTAATAAATTATCAATTCCCTTATTATTTGTAATAATATCATAGACTAAAAAAATAAAATTATTGTATTTATGTAAGGACTCATTTACAATATCTACAATTTCATTACTATTTTTTAAATTACTAATAATGTAATTAATACTTGAATCTAAGGAAATATCTTTATTATAATTAAAAATTAAATAATTACCCTTCTTAATTTTCACCTTATTTAATAAATTTCCATCAATAATATTTAGTGTATTTTTGTCATCTATAAAGTTATTAGTTCTAATATGAATTATTTCATTATTAATAGGTACATTATTTTTTTGTATTTTAAGTGTAGTTAAATTTAATAATTCTTTGAAAAACATAACATAGAGCTCCTTATTTTATTATACTATTAGTATAGCATATAACTTTATAGGCAATAACAAATCTAGCAAATTATACTTTTTTATATTATAATATGTTTTATGTTTAATATAAAAATTAGGAGAAATTATGAAGTCAACAGCTTTTTTATTAATGATAATTACAGTAATATCTAAATTTTTAGGTTTACTAAGAGAATCCTTATTGGCTAAGTACTTTGCAACAGGTATAGTTGCCGATGCTTTTAATATAGCTATGGACTTACCAATATTAATATTTAGTTTTGTAGCTGTAGGTATTTCTACAGGTTTTATTCCTACTTATAAGAGAATAGAAAAAGACGAAGGTGTTTTATTAGCTAATAAATTTACCAGTAATATGGGAAATGTTAGTATAATAATCGGTATAGTAATTGTTATATTTTGTGAGATTTTTGCTGGCCCCTTAACTAAGTTATTAGCCTATAATTTTCCGGAAAAATCCCATGCATTAGCAACTAGTTTTTTAAGAATAACCTATTTAAGTTTAGTTGCTACGTCAGTTGCTACAGTCTATAGAGGCTATTTATATGCTAGAGAAAACTACTTAGTACCAGCTATACAGGGCTTTATTTTAAATTTTTTTATAATAGTTTCAATTATATTAGGTTCAAAAATAAACATATATATACTTCCTATAGGTCTAACCTTAGGAACAATGGTACAATTTATTCCTTACTTTCCAGCTGTAAGAAAAACAGGATTTAAATGGACACCTAAAATCAACTGGTCTGATAAGTACCTAAAAAGTATGTTATATTTAGCAATTCCTGTAATATTTGGAGTATCTGTTAGTCAAATAGGTGTTATGATTGACAAAAACCTAGCTACATTTATTCAGTCTGTCGGTGGATATTCTACAATGAAATATGCATCTAGATTAAGTGAATTTGTAAATGGAATTGTAGTTGTATCAATAGGAACCGTTGCCTATACAGCCCTAAGTGAAAGTACAGCATCAAGAGATATTAGAAAATTCAAAAGAATGATTTTATCTTCAATGGACTCTATGAATATATTGGTTTACCCTGCTTCTATTGGTCTTATGGTATATGCAATACCAATAGTAAATTTAGCATTTAATAGAGGAGAATGGACTCAACAGAATACTATAATTACAGCTCAAACTTTACAGTGCTATGCTTTTGGATTAGTAGGAATAGCTTTTAGAGATATACTACTAAAATCTTTTTATGCTTTAAAGGATACTAAAACACCAACTATTAATTCTGTATATATGATTTTTGTTGATTTAATACTTAGTTTAATAGCAGCATATTTTATTGGTTTACCAGGACTTGCTCTAGGTACATCACTAGGAGCTTATTTTGGCTCATTTACATTGGCAATAAGACTAAAAAGAAAAGTAGGTAGATTTGGTGGAATAAGAATATTTTTAAGAGAAAATACAAAAATGATATTATCCAGTTTAATTATGGGTGGACTTTCCTATTTACTATATAAATTTATATTAAATTATTTAGGAAGTACTATTTCTTTACTAATTGCAGTGATTTTTGCAGTTATAGTATACGGTTTGTGCTTATACTTATTAAATGTAAGGGAATTATTTAGAACCTTAAACAGTTTTAAAAATAAATTTGGGAAAATTAGAAAAAGAGGCTAAAAGCTTCTTTTTTATTGCCTGAAAAATACAAATATGGTAAAGTTATAGTTTATAGTAGATAAATAAGGGGGAAACATGAAAGCCACTACAATTATTTTAATGATTATAACAATTACATCTAAAGTCATAGGAGCTTTAAGGGATGCTGTTTTAGCAAGATTATTTGGAACCGGTGATGTGGCAGCTGCATTTAATTTAGCTATGTCAATACCTGTTGTAATATTTAGTTTTATATCCGTAGGAATTACTACAGGATTTATTCCAACTTATAAAAGATTAGAGGACAGAGAAGGATATTTAATAGCCGATAGATTTACAAGTAACTTAGGTAATATTATTTTGGTAATAAGTCTTATTTTAATGGTTATTTGTCAGATTTTCGCAAAGCAGATTACTTATTTATTTGCATTTAAATTAGAAAGTGGACCTAGGGAGTTAACTACGATATTTACACAAATTACATATTTTAGTTTACCTGCCATGGCTGTGGCTACAGTTTATAGAGGTTATTTGAACTGTAAAAATGAATTTGTAGTTCCGGCAATACAGGGGTTTATTTTAAATTTTTTCATACTAATATCATTATTTTTAGGTAAATACGTTAATGTGTACTTTTTAGCTATAGGTCTTACCTTTGCTACTATTGCTCAATTTGTTCCATACATACCGGCAATTAGAAAAAGAAAATTTAAATGGACTAAAATTTTGAATATAAGAGAGCCGGAAATAAAAAGTATGTTAATAATGGCTATACCGGTCATATTTGGAACATCTATTAGTCAATTAAATATAATTATTGATAAAAATCTTTCTTCCTTGATTTTAGGTACACAAGGCATTAATGTAATGAATTATTCTTCGAAGTTAAGTGAATTTGTAAATGGAATAGTCATTGTATCAATAACTACAGTGGCCTATCCACTATTAAGTAAAATAGCTAGTAGAGGAAATATAAAGGAGTTTAAAAAAACCATACTGGATACTTTAACCTCAATGAATATACTGGTTTTACCGGCAATGATCGGACTTGCTGTATTGTCTGAGCCAATTGTAAGATTGGTTTATGAAGGAGGAATTTTTAAACCGGAAGATACTGTATTAACTGCTCCTTGTTTATTATTTTATGCACTAGGGCTTTTGGCAATAGGCGCCAGAGATGTTTTATTTAAATCCTTCTATAGTTTGAAGGATACAAAAACCCCTACAATAAATTCTTTTTACATGGTACTGGTAAATATAGTTACAAGTATAGTATTATCGAGATTTATTGGTTTAACAGGCTTAGCTTTAGGTTCTACAATTGCTGCTTATTATGGTGCAATAACTCTATACTTAAGGCTTAGAAAGAAAATTGGAGAATTTTCAGACTTGAAAATCTTCAAGGAAGAAAATATAAAAATGATTATAGCAAGTCTATTAATGGGAGCATTTGCATATATTTCATTTAGCTTATTAAATAATATATTTGGTAGTAATGTTAGTTTGCTAATTTCTATTATGATGTCTGCTCTAGTATATTTAATTTTATTATTGCTATTTAGAGTTAAAGAGTTATACGCACTTTTAAATAGTATTAAAAATAAACTAAGCAGAAAAAAATAAATTGACTTAATAAATAAATATTATATAATGATAATTAGAAATACAGAGAAGAGAAGGGTATTTTAGAATATGTATTTTAGAGAGATAAGGCCTGGTGAAACTTATTATGCATACTAAAATTGACATCTTGGAGTAGATTATTCCGCTAGAAGCGTTAAAACAATGAGAGAGGTTTACCTAATTAGGGTGGTACCGCGAGTTAACTCGTCCCTTGTGGCGAGTTTTTTTATTTCAAATAATATTTATGTTTTAATCATATAAATTTAGGATATTAAATTAATTGGAGGAATTATGGATACAATAAAAAATTTTAAGAGAACGAATATGTGTGGAGAGGTTTTAGAAAATTGCCTAGGAAAAGAAGTTATTGTAATGGGGTGGGTAGCCAAAGAAAGAAATCTAGGCAGTATTATTTTCATGGATATTAGGGATACAACTGGAATAGTCCAAGTTGTTGTAAATGAAACTGACAACAAGGAACTTTTTGAAAAGGCAAAAGGAGTAAGAACTGAATTTGTTGTAGGAGTAAAGGGTATTGTTAGGGAAAGAGAATCTAAAAATCCTAATATTCCAACAGGTAATATTGAAATTCTAGTAAATGAATTTAGAATTTTAGACAAGGCGGAGACTACTCCTATATATATAAAAAATGATGATAATGTTTCAGAAGAAGTAAGATTAAAATATAGGTACTTAGATTTAAGAAAGGAATTTTTACAAAATAATTTGAAGTTAAGGGCTAAAACTTCTAATATAATTAGAAATTTTTTAGCAGAAAATAACTTTATTGAAATAGAAACTCCATTTTTAGGAAAACCAACTCCTGAAGGAGCAAGAGACTACCTAATCCCTTCAAGGGTTAATCCTTATGAGTTTTATGCATTGCCACAGAGTCCTCAATTAATGAAACAATTGCTTATGGTGGCAGGAATGGACAGATATTATCAAATAGTAAAATGCTTTAGAGATGAAGATTTAAGGGCGAACAGACAACCTGAGTTCACTCAAGTAGATTTAGAAATGTCCTTTGTAGAAGAAGATGACGTTATAGAAATTAATGAAAAATTAATTAAGAAAATATTTAAGGAAATTAAAAATATTGACTTAGATATTCCTTTTAGTAGAATGACCTATGCTGAAGCAATGGAAAAATATGGAAGTGATAAGCCAGATTTAAGATATGGATTTGAATTAGTAGATATATCTGAAATTGTTAAGGATTCAGATTTTAAAGTATTTTCTTCAGCAGTTAAAGAAGGTTTTTCCGTTAGAGGAATAAATATTGGTGAATACCAAAAAGAATACTCAAGAAAAAAAATAGATGCATTACAAGAATATGTAAAAACATATGGAGCTAAAGGGTTAGCTTGGATAAAAATTAATAATGGGGAAGTAAACTCACCAATAGCTAAGTTTTTAAAAGAAGAAGAAATAAACGCAATATTAAAAGCTTTTAGTGTAGAAAAAGATGGACTTATTCTAATAGTTGCAGACAAGAATTCAGTAGTATTTGATTCTTTAGGAGCTTTAAGAAGACATATCGCACAGAATTTAGGTTTGTTGAAAAATGATGATTTCAAATTTACTTGGATAGTTGATTTTCCATTATTTGAATATGATGATGAAGAAGAAAGACTTGTAGCTAAACATCATCCATTTACAAGTCCTAAAGATGAGGATATAGAACTATTGGAAAAAACTCCGGAAAAAGTAAGAGCAAAAGCATACGATATTGTAGTAAATGGAGAAGAATTAGGTGGTGGCTCTATTAGAATTAATAATAGTGAACTACAAGAAAAAATGTTTAATGCTTTAAATTTAACAAAAGAAGAAATAGAAAATAAATTTGGTTTCTTTGTTGACGCATTAAAATATGGGACTCCTCCACATGGTGGTTTAGCCTATGGATTAGATAGGCTTATGATGTTATTATGCGGTACTGAAAACATTAAAGATGTAATAGCTTTTCCAAAAACTCAGTCTGCTACAGATTTATTATCCGGTGCTCCTTCTCAGGTTACAGAAGAACAATTAAAGGAAATTCATATAAAACTGGATAAGTAAATATGGAAAATAATTTTTTACAAAGAACTGAATTATTAATAGGAGAAGAATCTCTAAAAAAATTAGCCAACTCTAAAATATTGGTTTTTGGAGTTGGTGGTGTTGGAGGTTATGTTGTTGAGGGACTAGTTAGGGCAGGAATAGGAGAAATTACAGTAGTAGATTTTGATACAATTGATATAACTAACATTAATAGACAAATCATTGCTTTACATTCTAATATAGGTGCCTATAAAGTAGATATTATTGAGCAGAGAATAAAGGATATTAATCCTAAATGTAAAGTTATTAAATTTAAAGAAAAATTAGTGCCTGATAACATTGATAAATTTTCCTTAAAAGAATATGATTATATAGTAGATGCAATTGATAGTGTTCAAAGTAAAATTGCTTTAGCAGAATATTGTTATAATAATAATATAAACTTATTTTCATCAATGGGAGCTGGCAATAAGTTAGACCCTAAGAAATTTAAAGTTTCTGATATTAGTAAAACAAGTGTCTGTCCACTAGCGAGAACTATGAGGGTTAATTTAAAAAAGAAAAATGTTAAGAAACTTAAAGTTATTTGGTCTGATGAATTACCTAAAAAAAATAACAATACAAATAATGGTTCAAATAAAACACCAACATCTAGCATTAGTTTTGTGCCATCTGTAGCAGGACTTATTATTTCAGGAGAAATAATTAATGAACTAATATCAAAGGAGGATTATGGATAAAACAGGTGTAGTAATAGATAGTAATAATAATCATATAGATGTCTTAGTAGTAAGAGAAAGTGGCTGTGGGGGGAACTGTAGCTCATGTACAGGCTGCAGTTCAGAAAACAAGCCTATGATTGTTAAAATAGAAAATGAATTAAATGCAAAAAAGGGAGATAGAGTACTGCTTTCTATAAAAAACGGTACCATTTTTAAATACTCTATAATAATGTACTTTATTCCATTGATATTCTTTGTTTTTGGAATTATTAGTGGTATAATAATATTTAGTGGAAATAACGTTTCCAGTCAAGAGATTAAAAGCTTAGGACTTGGTATAGCATTTCTGCTAATTTCACTATTTATTTTAAAAATTTTAGATAATAAATATTTTAATAAAAATAGTGAAGTGATTAAGGCAATAAAAATTATTAATTTTGAGGAGGAGTAAAATGAGTTTAAGACCTTTACCACAATTGGAGAAATTCGATAAGGAAATTTATGATGCTGTAAAAAATGAAACACAAAGACAAAGAGACCATGTGGAATTAATAGCATCAGAAAACTTTATTTCAGAAGCTGTTTTAGAAACATTAGGAACAACATTAAACAATAAGTATGCAGAAGGTTACCCTGGTAAGAGATATTATGGTGGTTGTGAGTTTGTTGATGTCGCTGAAGATCTTGCAAGAAAACGTCTATGTGAATTATTCGGAGCTGACCATGCAAATGTTCAACCTCATTCAGGAGCAAATGCTAATATGGCTGTATATTTAGCAGTTCTTAAACCAGGTGATACTGTTTTAGGAATGAATTTATCTGAAGGTGGTCATTTAACTCATGGTTCACCAGTTAATATTTCCGGTTTATACTACAACTTTGTTGACTACGGAGTTGATCCAGAAACAGAAACAATAGATTATGATCAAGTAAGAGAACGAGCTTTAGAACATAAACCAAAACTAATAGTTGCAGGTGCTAGTGCTTATTCAAGAGTGATAGATTTTGCAAAGTTCAAAGAAATTGCAGATGAAGTAGGAGCTTACTTCATGGTAGATATGGCTCATATTGCTGGATTAATTGCTGCTGATGAACATCCTAGCCCAATTCCATATGCAGATTTTGTAACGACTACAACACATAAAACTCTTAGAGGTCCTAGAGGTGGAGCTATTCTATGTAAAGCAGAACATGCTAAAAAAATAGATAAGGCAGTTTTCCCTGGTTTACAAGGTGGACCATTAGAGCATGTAATAGCTGCTAAAGCTGTATGCTTTAAAGAAGCTTTAACAGATGAATTTAAAGAATATATAAGACAAGTTAAGAAAAATGCTGTAGCATTAGGAGAAGCTTTAACAGAAGGCGGAATTAGACTAGTTTCTGGCGGTACAGATAATCATTTGTTATTATTGGATGTTAGAAATTTAGGTTTAACTGGAAAAGAAGCAGAAGCTCTATTAGAAGAAGTTAATATAACTACAAATAAAAATACTATTCCTAATGATCCTGAATCACCATTTGTTACTTCTGGAGTAAGAGTAGGTACTCCTGCAGTTACAACTAGAGGAATGAAAGAAGATGGATTTAGAGAAATAGGAAAATATATGGTACAAGCATTAAAGAAAGAAAGACCAGCAGAAGATATTAAAGCAGATGTTCTTAAATTAATGAGTAACTATAAATTATATGAATAAAATAAGTAAACTTGGGTTAGCCAGTTAGCCCAAGTTTTTTTATTGGATTAAAGGAAACCATTATGTTATTATATCTAAGAAAAGAGGTGTTATATGAAAAAACCAGTAGTAGCAATTGTAGGTAGACCAAATGTTGGAAAATCTACTTTATTTAATAGAATTGTAAGAAAAAGAGTTGCAATAACTCAGGACGACCCAGGAGTAACAAGGGATAGATTATACCAGGAAGCTGAATGGCAAAATAGATATTTTAATTTAGTAGATACTGGTGGTATAGAACTTGATTCAAAAGAGAGATTTTCAAAAGAAATAATTAATCAAGTTGAATTGGCTATTGAAACTGCAGAAATAGTTTTATTTGTTGTAGATGGAAGAGCTGGAATTACATCTGATGATAGGGAAATTGCAAACTTATTAAGAAAATCAAAAAAAGAAATAATATTAGTTGTTAATAAAATTGATAACAAAAAATTTGAAGATAATATATATGAGTTCTATGAATTAGGAATTGATAATATTAAGGCTATAAGTGCTGAAAACTCAATGGGTCTAGGAGATTTACTAGATGATATTGTAGAAAAATTCCCTATAGATTTAGATATGGAAAGTGATGAAGATATTACAAAAGTTGCAATAATAGGAAAACCAAATGTTGGTAAATCTTCTCTTATTAATCGTTTATTAGGAGAGGAGCGAATGATAGTTACGGATATTGCAGGGACAACAAGGGACTCCATTGACAGTAAATTCAAGTATAATGGTGAGGATTATATTCTAGTAGATACAGCAGGACTAAGAAGAAAAAGGGCCATAAGTGAAGAAGTTGAAAGATTTAGTGTTGTAAGGACCTTAGATGCAATAGATAAATCCGATATTTGTGTATTGATGATAGATGCAAAAGAAGGAGTCACAGAGCAGGATTCGAAAATTATAGGATATGCTCACGACCAGGGAAAAGCTATGATTATTTCAGTTAACAAATGGGATTTAATTGAAAAAGATAATAAATCACATATTAACTTTGAAAGGGAAATAAGGAATAAGCTAGGTTTTATAAATTATGTTCCTATTATATTTATGTCTGTAAAAAATAATTTAAGAGTATACAAATTATTTGAATTAATAGAACAAATAAATAACAATTACTCTATGAGAATAAGTACAGGAATTTTAAATGATATTATAAATGATGCGATTTTGTATAATCCTCCTCCGACAGACAAGGGAGAAAGATTAAAAATCTTTTATATTACTCAGGTAGCAGTTAGACCTCCTAAGTTTATTATCTATGTCAATAAGTCGAGTTTAATGCATTTTTCATATATTAGGTATATCGAAAATCAAATTAGAGAGAATTTTCATTTTACAGGGGTACCGTTAATTTTTGAATTAAGAGAACGAGGTGACTAATGGGAATATTTTTTCTTGCAATAATATCTTATTTTATAGGGAATATTTCTGGAGGATTAATACTTAGTAAAGTGCTTTTTAAAAAGGATATTAGGGAGTTTGGTAGTGGTAACACCGGAACGACTAATGCTTTAAGAGTATTTGGTAAGAAAATAGGAATATTGACATTTATAATCGATTTTCTAAAAGGAATTATTGTTGCCTATATTGGTGGAAAAATTTATGGTGATATTGGAATGTTTACAGCTGGCTTAGCAGTTGTATTAGGACATGATTGGCCAATTGTATATGGCTTTAAGGGTGGTAAGGGAATTGCCACTTCTTTTGGTGTATTAATGGCTATATCACCATTACATATACTGGCTGTATTTGGGGTTTTTTTAATTATAGTAGCAGTTTCTAGATATGTTTCATTAGGATCTGTTTCAGTGGCAGTATTGTGTATTTTAGTTGGCATATATTTTATTGTAAAGAAAGATTTCTTTTATGGTGGATTATTATATATAATTTTAGCTGTAATTACTATTTTTAAGCATAGAGGAAATATTTATAGGCTTTTAACAGGAAATGAGTCTAGAATCAAATAAAATTTGTTAAATTTATGTTATAATCAATTTTGATTACGATTATTATAATAATTATATATATTTAGGAGGAAAAATGAAGGTTTTAGTTGTAAATTGTGGTAGTTCATCATTAAAATATCAATTATTTAACATGGATGATGAAACTGTTATGGGAAAGGGACTTGTTGAAAGAATTGGAATTGATGGATCAAAAATAACTCAAACAGTTAATGGAGACAAGTATTCAAAGGAAGAGCCTATTGAAGATCATACCAAAGCTATAAAAATGGTATTTGATTTTTTAACAGACAAAGAACATGGAGTAGTTGAATCTGTAGATGAAATAGGAGCTATAGGTCATAGGGTTTTACATGGTGGAGAAGAATTAATCGATTCTACTTTAATTGACTCTAAGGTAAAGGAAATTATAAGAGATTACATAAAATTTGGACCTTTACACAATCCTGCAAATTTAATGGGAATAGAAGCTTGCGAAAAAATAGTACCTGGAAAACCAAATGTTGCTGTTTTTGATACTGCTTTCCATCAAACAATGCCAGCATATAACTATTTATATGGTATACCATATAAGTACTATGAAAAATATAAACTTAGAAAATTTGGATTCCATGGAACAAGCCATAAATATATTACTCATAGAACTGCTGAATTATTAGGGAAAAATGTAGAGGATATTAATATTATTAGTTTACATTTAGGTAATGGATCTAGTTTAGCAGCTATAAAAAATGGTAAGTGTATAAATACAACAATGGGACTTACACCATTAGAAGGATTAATTATGGGAACTCGTTCTGGAGATTTAGACCCAACAATTATTTCTTTCTTACAAAATGAAGAAAATCTATCTCCAGATGAAATTAATGAAATTTTAAATAAAGAATCAGGAGTTTTAGGTATTTCTGGACTAAGCAGTGACTTTAGAGACTTAGAAGAAGCACATGTTAAGGGAGACGAAAGAGCAACCTTAGCTCTAGATATGTTCCATAATAGAATTAGAAGATTTTTAGGAGCATATATGATAGAATTAGGTAGAGTTGACGCTATATGTTTTGCAGGTGGTGTAGGAGAAAACGGCCCAGATACAAGATATCAAGTTACAAAAAATCTTGAAGACTATGGATTGATTTTAGATAATGAAAAAAATCTATTAAGAGAAGAAGCTTGTATATCTACAGATGAATCAAAAACTAAAATCTTTATAGTACCTACTAATGAAGAATTAATGATAGCAAGGGATACTTTAAAAATAGTTAAGTAATTATTGACAATTTACCAATAAATTTGTATAATAAATTCTGTTGTATGTATAAATTTATTCATAAAGGTTAGTTTTAGATATATGGGATTGTCAACCTACCCATATCTAATTGTTTAATATATTTGAATAAAGCTTTAATATTCAAGGGAGGTGTAGCAATGGCAGTACCAAAGAGAAAAACATCCAAAACTAGAAGAGATAAAAGAAGAGCTTCTTCATATAGATTACCTAGAGTAACTATACAAGAATGTTCAAATTGTCATGAACCAAAATTACCACATAGAGTTTGTAGATCTTGCGGATATTATGATGGTAAGGAAATAATTTCAGTAGAAGACTAAATGTTTAAAAAGATAGGTTTTTACCTATCTTTTTTTATATTATTAAATCTTAATAGAATATGTTAAAATACTATTAGTAAAGAGGTGTATAATGAAAATATTAGTAGATACATTAGGAGCGGATAAAGGTTATAAAGAAATTGTAAATGGAGCATTAAAAGCTTTAGAAAATCATAAAGATTTAAGTATAACTTTTATTGGAGATAAAAATGAAATAGAAGAAGTGGTAAGCGAAAATTCAAATAGAATAGATTATATAGATACAAAAGAATACATAAAAAATGATGAAGAACCAGCATTAGCTATTAGACGAAATAAAAAATCGTCTTTACATTTAGGATTTAAGGCCTTAAACGGTGAAGATTATGATGGACTTATATCCTGTGGTAGTACTGGAGCCTTGCTAGCAGGAGCGACTTTAATAACTAAAAGATTACAAAGTATAAGTAGAGCCGCTTTAACAATAGTATTTCCAACTGAAAAAAAACCTTGTGTTCTTTTAGATGCTGGTGCTAATATGGATTGTACTCCTGAATTATTAGCTCAATTTGCATTAATGGGCAGTGTATATTCACAAGGGGTTTTAAATATTAATAACCCTGAAGTAGGCCTATTAAGTGTTGGCACAGAGGAAGGTAAGGGAGACAAGCTTAGAAAAGACACCTACGAATTATTGAAAGAATCCAATCTTAATTTTCAAGGTAATGTTGAAGCAAGGGATTTACTTTCTGGTAATTCAGATGTTATAGTAACAGATGGTTTTTCAGGAAATGTTTTATTAAAATCTACAGAAGGTACAGCAATAACTATAATGGGAAGACTTAAAAAGGGTATATTAGGTTCTTTTAAGGCGAAGATTGGTGCACTATTGTTAAAGGATGTATTGAAAGATATAAAGGATATGCTAGATTATAACGAATATGGTGCAGCACCTTTGTTAGGAGTAAAAAAAGCTGTATTTAAAGCTCATGGAAGCAGTAATTCTAGAGCAATAGAAACTGGAATTGATGCAATGGTGAAGTTTATAGAAAATGATATAATTAGTAAGATAGAGAATGAATTAGAAAAAAAGGAGAATGAGCAATGATTTATGATAAAGTTGTAGAAATTATAAAAGAAGAATTCAAAGTAGATAATATTAATGAAAATACAATTATTAGGGAAGATTTAGGAACCGATTCTATTGGTTTACTTGAACTTGTTATGGCAATAGAAGATGAATTTGATATTGAAATATCAGATGAAAATTTAGATGAAATTGTAACTGTAAAAGATATAGTAGAAAATATAGAAAAATTAAAGAAGTAGGATATTTTGAAACTCAGTAATAGTAGAATTAAGTTATTAAAACAATTAGAAAAAGAAATATTATATGAATTTAATAATTTGGAAATATTAGATTCTGCTTTTCATCATATATCAAAAGTAAATGAACAAGAGGATTCAAATTATAAATCAAATGAAAGAATGGAATTCTTAGGTGATTCTATTTTAGGATTGGTTTTTAGCGAATATTTTTATAGAAAATACAACGATATTGATGAAGGTGAATTAACAAAATTAAAAAGCGAAGTAGTTTGTGAAGAAAGTTTTTCAAATGCAGCTAAATATTTTAATCTAGGCAAATATTTAGTATTGGGAAAAGGAGAGGAAAAATCTGGAGGAAGACAGAGAAATTCTATTTTATCCGATACATTTGAAGCTTTATTTGCAGCAATTTACTTGGATTCAAATTCATATAGTACCGTATATGATTTAATTACAAAAAAACATATTAATATTTTTGATGATTATTTAAAAATTAACAAGAATAACTATAATTATAAAGCAATTTTACAAAACTATGTACAAATTAAATATAAGAGTAAAGTTAAATATCGATTGGACAAATCAATTGGTCCAGATCATGCAAAAGTATTTTTTGTTACTGCCATGTACAACGATATTGTCTTAGAGCAGGGGAGAGGGAAAAACAAAAAGATTGCCGAACAGAAGGCTGCGAAAAATTCTATAGAGAGATTAGGTATTAAAATTGAGTAAATTAAATATTATACCGGTATTTGTACCACATTATGGTTGTCCAAATGATTGTATTTTTTGTAACCAGAGAAAAATAACTAATAAAAATTATGCTGATGATTTAATAAAAACAAGGTTAGATATTGAAGAATACCTAACTTTTTTTTCGAATAAAAATCAAGAAACTCAAATTGCTTTTTACGGTGGTAGCTTTACAGGTTTAAGTGAAGATGTAATGATAGAGTATTTAAAATTAGCTAATTTTTTTATAGATAAAAATTTAGTTAATTCTATTAGATTATCAACTAGGCCAGATTATATTAACGATAGCATACTAGAGATTTTAAAATATTATAATGTAAAAACAATAGAGTTAGGAGTTCAATCTTTAGACGATGATGTCCTATACTATAATAATCGAGGTCATAACTCTCATACAGTATTTAAAGCATCGGAAAAAATAAAAGAATATGGCTTTGAATTAGGACTTCAGCAAATGATAGGTTTGTATAAAGATAATTATGAAAAATCATTAAGGACTGCAAAGAGATTTGTAGAAATAGGACCTAAATTTGTAAGAATTTATCCTACTTTAGTTATAAAAGATACTAAATTGGAAGATTTATTTTTAAAGGGGATTTATAAGCCCTTAACAATTGATGAAGCAATTAACATAATAAAACCGATTTATATTATGTATTCTTTAAATAGTATAGATGTTATTAGGATAGGTTTACAGCCAACAGATAATATTAATGAAGGTAAGGATGTTGTAGCAGGTCCTTTCCATGCTGCATTTCGTCAACTTCTGTTACAAGAAATATTTAAAGAAATGTCGTCAAAAGAATTGAGTTTATTTGAAAACGGTGAAGAAATATCAATAATAGCAAATAATAAAAATATTTCATACTTAGTAGGAAATAAGGGAATAAATAAAAAATATTATTCTAGTGAATTTAATATAAATAAAATTAAATTTATTGGAACAAAAGAAGATAATAGTAAGGTTATAATTAAATCAAATATTGAGAAAATCAAGATAGATATTTATAATTACTATAGAGAATACTTACGGAACTTAGAGGTGTAACTATTTGAAATTACAATCAATTGAAATTCAGGGATTTAAATCTTTTAAGGATAAAATTAAATTACAATTTAATAAACCTATTTGTGCAATAGTTGGACCTAATGGCAGTGGAAAATCGAATATATCAGATGCGATTAGGTGGGTTTTAGGTGAACAAAGCGTTAAGTCCTTACGAGGAACTAAAATGGAAGATGTAATTTTTTCAGGAACAAATAAGTATAAGCCTTTAAATTTTGCTCAAGTTTCTTTAAATTTTGATAATGCTGAAAAATGGATACCAGTTGAATATGGTGAAGTAAACATTACTAGAAGAGTTTTTAGGACGGGAGAATCTGAGTACTATATAAATAAAAAATCTTGTCGCTTAAAGGATATTCGAGAAATATTTATGGATACAGGTATAGGCAAGGAAGGGTATTCGATTATCGGACAAGGAAGAATTGATGAAATTCTATCTTCTAAAAGTGAAGATAGAAGATTTATTTTTGAAGAAGCTTCTGGCATATCTAAATATAAATATAAAAAAGAAGAGTCTTTAAAAAAACTTGAAAAAACCATCTCTAATTTAGGGAGAATAGAGGATATTTTAACTCAGAAAATAGAGCAAAGAGATTACCTAAAAGAACAATCAGATAGAGCAACAATTGGATTACAATTAACAAATGAAATAAAGATATTGGATTTATATTTTAATAAATTAGAAATTGAAAAGAATGAAAGAGAAATATTAAGAAATTTAGAAGAAACATCATCGTTAAATGATGATATTAGTAAAAATAGAAATAAAATTAATCTCTTAAATACTGAAATTACTTCCTTAGAAGAAAAAGTAGATATATTAAAAGAAAAATATGAAAGTTTACAAAACGAGTATAGTAATTTAGAGAAAGAAATAAATAATTTAAATTTAGAAGTTAAGTTAAATGAAGAAAAAATCAAATATGAAGATTCAGAAATAATTAGATTAAAAGAGGAAGAAAAATATCTACAGGAAAAAAACAATAGATTAAAAATCAAAATTGAAGAAAATATAGAAGAAAGACAAGTAATTGAAAAAAACATTGAAGAAACTTCTAAAAATATAGATAAATACAATAAAGAAAAAAATATTTTTTCAAAAGAACTACAAAAAAATGAAGAGTCTTTAAAAATACTAGAAGAAGAAAAAGAAAATTATATAGAGAAATTAAAAAACATAGAAGTAGAACAAAGAACAGAGGAAAACATTGAAAATTCTAATAGGGAAAAAATAAAAAACGATGAAGTTATAAGGGATAAACTACTTAAAGATATAGAAGAATTAAAAAATAATATTAATCATAAAGAAATTGAACTAAAAGATGATTATAAGATTATTGATGATTTAAATAGTATTATAGCTGATTTAGAAAAAGAAATTAATATTTTAAAGAATAATATTCAAAATAAAAATAATAATAAAACGGATATTTCTATTCAAATTAAAGATTTAAATAGGGAATTTTCTTTTTATAAAAACATAATAGAAAATTATGAAGGATATAATAGACAGGTAAGTACTTTTTTTAAAAAAATCAAATCTTCTAATTTGAATACACTGCCCTTAGGAACGTTAGCAGAATTAATAAATGTAGAGGAGAAATATTCTGTAGCAATTAATAATGTTTTAGCTGGAACATTACAAAATCTTGTTGTAAATAATGAAAATGATGCAAAGGAATTAATAGATTTTTTAAAAAGAGAAAAAATTGGGCGATTAACATTTTTACCCTTAAATAAAATTAAAGGAAGAAATCCTATACCTAACTTTAATGATAATAGAATATTATCTATTGCATCTGAAATTATTGAATGTGATGAAAAGTATAAATCACTAATTAACTACTTTTTAGGTAGGACTATTCTAGTCTCAAATATTGATGATGCAATTATAATTAGTAAAAAATACAAACAGTTTAGGGTTGTTTCTCTGGATGGGGATATTTTTAATTCATGGGGTTCTGTAATAGGTGGATATTCAAATAACAAGAAAACCATAAACATAATAAATAGGAAAAAGAATTTAGACTCTATTAAGGATAAATTAGAGGATTTAAAACAAAAATACAATAAACTAGAAAATGAAATAAGTGATTTACAAAATAAAATAATTTATAATAAAAATTTATTTAATGAAAAAAATAAAGATTTAGAAATTCTTAAAAAAAATAAAAACTTAAAAGAAAAGAAAATAGAGGAAATTAATACTCAAATATATATTAAAGAAAATTCTTATAATGAAATTGAAAAATCGATTAATGAATTTTATTTAAAGTCTTTAGAAACTAAAGATATTGGAAATGTAGATGAAATAAAAGAGAAATTAGATAAAATTAAGATTTCTTATAATAATGTTAGAGAAAGAAGAAGTCAAATAACTTCTAAGATTAATTTTTTAGACCTTGAAATAATAAAGGAAAATTCTAAACTGGAATCTTTTAAAAGAGATTTAGGTATTAATGATAACAATAGAAATGAATTTAAAAACGAAATTGAAGATACAAATATTAGAATTAAAACTATTTCAAATACTATACTAGAACTTATTAATAATTTAAAAACCAGAGAAGAAAAATTAAAGGTAGATAGGTATAATTTAGAGGAAATTAACGGTAAGGCAAGTTTATTAAAAGAAGTTATTCCTACTGAAAAATATAACTATGAAACCAATTTAAAGTTATTTTTAGAAAAGAAAGATGAAGTAAATGATATAAAAAACATATCTTCAAAATTAGAGTATAATTTAGAAATAATTAATAATAAAATAGAGAATCTTACAAGTAGTAAAAATAAAATTTTATCTAATATATACGAAGAGTATAATGTATTTTTAGAAAAGTTTACCTTAGTATACAATATAGATAATAGAAGTAAAAGTGATTTGAAAAAACTAAAATCTAAATTAAAAAATTTAGGTTATTTTAGTACAGATTCTATTGAAGAATATAAAACTATAAATGAGGAAGTGGAGTTTTTATCTGCTCAAAAAGATGACTTATTAAATTCAAAAGACGATATTGAAAGTATTATTAAAACTTTAGATATTGATATGAAAAAAATGTTTGCCAAGAGTTTTAATGTGATTAATACTAAATTTAATGAGATTTTCCATATTCTTTTTGATGGAGGACATGCAAGTTTAGAAATACAGGACAATGATGTTTTAAATGGTGGTATAGATATAGTAGCTGAACCACCTGGAAAAAAATTACAAAACTTGTCCCTGTTATCAGGGGGAGAAAGAGCATTAACAGCAGTGGCCTTATTATTCGCTATTTTTGAAACAAGCCCATCACCATTTTGTATACTAGACGAAATTGATGCAGCCTTAGATGAAGCGAATATTTCAAGATATACTAAATATTTAAAATCATTTACAGATACTACTCAATTTATTATGATTTCTCATAGAAAGACAACAATGGAAATTGCAGATATTCTTTATGGTGTAAGTATGGAAGAAGAGGGAGTAAGTAAAGTTATATCCTTAGAAATTGAATAGGAGGAATTATGTTTAAAAATTTTTTTGATAAATTTAAGAATAAAGACAATGAAGAAATAGAAGAAAAGGAAGAACTGGAGAAACAAGAGGAAGAAAAAAGTGGCTTAGAAGAGGAAGATTTAAATAAATCTTCCGAAAAGGAAACAGAAAAAATCGTAGAGGAAACAGTTGAAGTAGTAGAGGAAGTAAATCAAGAAGAAATAGTTACTGAAGAAAAGGAAAGTTTTTTTAACAGGTTAAAAAAGGGATTAACAAAAACTCGTGATAATATTTCCAATAAAATAGATACAATTTTAGCAAGCTATCAAAAAGTAGATGAGGAATTATTTGAAGAAATAGAGGATACTTTAATTTCAGCAGATGTTGGAGTTGATTCTACTATGCAAATAATAGATGAATTAACAGAAAGGGTAAAACTTGAAAGAATAAAAGATCCAAAGGAAGTAAAAAGTCTTTTAATTTCTATTATGAAGCAAAAACTAGCTGAAGCAGTGCCAAATAATGATCTTGACACTTCAAAAAGTCCAACAATTATATTGGTAGTCGGTGTAAATGGAGTAGGGAAGACTACAACAATTGGTAAAATGGCAGCAAAATTAAAGCAACAAGATAAAAAAGTAATGTTAGTTGCAGCTGATACTTTTAGGGCGGCAGCAATTGAACAATTAACAGAATGGGCAAATAGAGCTGAAGTAGATATTATCTCCCATAAAGAAGGAGCAGACCCTGCATCTGTAGTTTTTGATGGAATAGCTTCTGCTAAATCTAAAAATGTAGATGTATTAATTTGTGATACTGCAGGTAGATTACACAATAAAAAGAATTTAATGAACGAGCTTAATAAAATACATCGTGTTGTTGAAAGAGAATATCCAGAGGCAAAGAAAGAAACATTATTAGTAGTAGATGGTACAACAGGTCAAAATGCAATTTTTCAAGCAAAAGAATTTAAAGAAGTTGCAGATTTAACAGGTGTAGTAATCACTAAATTAGATGGAACTGCAAAGGGAGGAGTTGTATTTCCTTTAGAAATAGAACTTGGATTACCTGTAAAATTAATAGGTGTTGGAGAACAAATAGATAATTTAATGGAATTTGATTCTGATAATTTCGTAGATGCAATATTTAATTAATAATTATTCGTTTATTTGAAAATATACATGTTATTTGTTAAAATTATACAACGGGGGTACGTTATGCTTAATAAAAATAAATTTAAAAATGGTTCTGTAAAGATATCTAATGATATTATAAATAAAATTGCAGGCACTTCTGCTTTAGAAGTTGAAGGTGTTACTGCATTAATTGGCTCTATGGGTGAGAAAATTACCAGTTCTAAAAAAGGAGCTATGAAAGCTACTGAGGTAGAAGTTGGTAGGGACTATGTTATTGTTAGTATAAACTTGATTTTAGATTCTGAATCAAAAATACCAGAGACTACAAAAGCAGTTCAAAATAAAATTAAAAGCGATATTGAAAATATGACAGGACTAAGTGTTAGTCAGGTTAATATAAATGTAGTAGGAATAGATAATAATTAGAAAATACCCTCTTTTAAATAGAAAGAGGGAATTTTTGTGTGGAGGAATTTTGAGTAGAAAATCAGCTAGAGAATGGGTTGTAAAGTATATATTTCAAGCAACAATAAATAATGAATATAATAATTACAATTTTGAAAAATTTTGTGAAAATTTTGAAATAAATAATAATGAAAAAGAATTTATAGATAGTTCAATAAAATCAATTTTTGAGAACTTAGAAACAATAGATAAGCATATTGAAAAAAATCTTATCGGTTGGGAATTTAATAGATTATCCAGTATTGATAAGTCTATTTTGCGAGTAGCAACTAATGAAATTTTATTCAATGAAAATATACCAAATAAGGTAGCTATTAATGAAGCAGTAGAAATAGCAAAAAGATTTTCTTCAGACGATGCTTATAGGTTTATTAATGGGGTCTTAGGATCAATATCAAGAAAGAGTTTGATGGAATGACAAAAGCTATAAAAATAAAGGAATTAAGTAAATATATTAATTCTTTAGTTAAACGTGACCCAATTTTGGCAAATTTACACGTTGAAGGTGAAGTTTCTAATTTTAAGATATCATCAGGTAATGTTTATTTTGTTTTAAAAGATGAAGCAGCATCCTTAAGATGTATTATATTTAAAAATATGGAATTAGCAAAAACCATATCTATAAAAGATGGAATGAAAGTAATTGCGAGAGGTTCATTAACAACTTATGATTATGGAAGTTATTATCAATTATTAGTTAAGGAAATAGTATCAGATGGTATAGGTGATATATATCAACAATTTGAAATTTTAAAGAGCAAACTAGCAAAAGAAGGTTTGTTTTCATCTGACCATAAAGTAAACATTCCTAATATGCCTAATTCCATAGGTGTTATAACATCTCCAACAGGAGCAGCAGTTAGGGATATTATAAATACTATAAGAAGAAGGTTTCCAATAGCTAATATCTATATTTATCCTTCAAAAGTTCAAGGAAATGAAGCTGCTGAAAATTTAATAGAGGGATTAAAATTTTTTGATGAGTCTAAACTTGTAGATACTATTATTATTGGTAGAGGTGGAGGATCTTTTGAAGATTTAAATAGTTTTAATGATGAAGGTTTGTTGTATGAAATCTATAACACTAAAACTCCAGTAATATCTGCAGTCGGTCATGAAATTGATAATATGTTATCTGATTATGTTGCAGATCTTAGAGCAGCAACACCAACAGCAGCTGCTGAATTAGCAACACCTAAAATTGAAGATTTAAAAAACAATTTAAATGAATCATTTAATTTATTAAATAAGTATTTTTATAATTACTTTGTTGAAGAAAAAAAACTTTTAGATTTTTATTATAAGGAAATTAATTACTATAATCCTAAAGAAAGGATTATTAACCTAAAAAAAGAATTAACCTATATAAAAGAAAGACTTGAAAAAAACAATTTGAACTATTTTAGTTCTGAAAAGAATAAGATTGATAATATTTATTTAAAAATTAAAAATTTTAATCCAATTAATAGAATTCAAAAAGAAAAAGAAAAATTACAAGTTTTAAATAAATTGTTAAATATGAATATAAATAATTTACTTTCTAAAGAAAAATTCAAAATAGATAGTTTTAAAATTAAATTAGATACCTATGATTCAAATAAAGTCTTAAAATATGGGTATGCGAAGGTATATTTAGATAATAAACCTGTAGGAAGTATAAATAATATTAATGTCAATGACAATGTTAAGATTTATTTTCATGATGGTGAAGCAAATGCATTAATAGAAAGTAAGGAGAATAAATTTGAGTAATAATTTTAGTGAATATGAAAAGGGTATTGAAAGATTAAATGAAATTTTAGAAAAAATGGAAAATGGAGATATTTCCCTAGAAGAAAATGTTTTATTATACGAGGAAGGAATTAAACTTCATAATAAATTATCTAAGATTTTAGAAAGAGAAGAAGGTAAAATTAAAATAATTTCCAATAATAATATTGAAGAAATAGATGAGATGAATTTTTTAAATGAAGAGTAGAAATAATTTTAAAACAGATTTACAAATTAAACAAAACATAATTAATGAAAAATTAAATACAGTTTTTACAGATGATGATATACTATCAAAAGCTTCTAAATATGCAATTATAAATGGGGGAAAAAGGTTAAGACCAATTTTACTTATTGAATTTGCAAAACTATTCTCTAAAGAAGATGACTATATTTATGATTTTGCAATAGCTTTGGAATTAATACATAATTATTCCTTAGTTCATGATGACTTACCTTCTATGGATAATGACGACTATAGGAGAGGTCAACTAACTGTCCATAAGAAGTTTGGTGAGGATATAGCCATACTTGTTGGAGATAATTTACTTAATACTTCAAATGAAATTGTCTTGGACATTATTTATAAAACAAAAGAAAAAGATAGTGTTATTGAAGCAGGTAGGTATTTGGCATATAAGGCAGGAAGAAATGGTATGATAACTGGTCAAATTTTAGATATATCCAATGAATTTTTAAATTCAGATCAGATTTTAGATATGTATAATAAAAAAACCTGCGGATTAATTATGGCTGCTTGTAAATGTGGTGCTATTTTAGGTAAGGCTAATAGTGATGAAATCAAACTAGCCGAAGAATTTGGATATGCCTTAGGATTGTCTTTTCAAATTCAAGACGATATTTTAGATTATGAAGAGGATAAAAAAATAGGAAAGATTACTTTTGCTAATTATACATCAAAAGACAATGCTGAAAGAATACTATTAGAATACTCTAATAAAGCACTGGGGATTTTAAATAAATTTAAAAAAGACACGTATTTTCTTAATAGTTTAGTTAAATATTTAATTAATAGGGATATTTAAATGGAAAAAAAAAGAATAGACCTACTTTTAGTAGAGTTAGGATATTCAAAATCTAGAACATATTCTAAAGAATTAATTAAACAAAAAAGAGTTTATCTTAATAACAAATTAGTAACTAAGGCATCGACCTTAGCAAGCTCTAATAATTTAAAAGTTATTGAAGGTAAAGATTATGTTTCAAGAGGTGCTTATAAACTTATTAAAGCTATAGAAGTTTTTAATATAGATATTAACAATAAGGTATGTTTGGATATAGGTTCTTCAACTGGAGGATTTACACAGGTATTATTGGAACATGGTGCAAGAAAAGTTTTTGCCCTAGATGTTGGAACCAGTCAATTAGACAGGAGTTTAAAAGATAACCCTAGGGTTGTATCTTTAGAAAATACCAATATAAAAAATATTGATACCAATGTATTTTTTAATTATAATCTAGAAATAATTACTATAGATATTTCTTTCATATCTATAAAAAAAATACTTTTTGTATTGGATAAAATAGTACATGATTTTACCAATATTATTATTCTTATTAAACCTCAATTTGAAGGTGATAGCTCGTTATTAAAAAAAGGAATAGTCAATAAAAAGTTTCATTATAATATTCTTAGAGATATTGTAGATTATATTAATAAGAATGGTTTTATTGTTATGGATATAAGTTTTTCACCTATTTTGGGAAAAGAAGGAAATGTTGAGTATTTAATGCACTTAATAAAGGGAAAAGAAGAAAAGATATTTCCAAAAGATATTATAGTAGAAACTATTGAATCAGCATTTGATAAAAGGAGAAGAAATGAAGAAATATACTAGACAAAGACTGATTTTAGATTTAATTCAAGATAATGAAATTCATACCCAGGAAGAATTGTCAGATCTTTTGGAAAAAAGTGGAGTCAGAGCGACTCAGGCTACTATTTCTAGAGATATTAAAGAATTAAGAATTTCAAAAGTTCAAACACGAGATGGTGAGTATCACTATGCAATAATTGATACAGTACATGATTCTTTAAATGAGCGATTAGATAAAATTTTTAAATCAGCAGTCTTAACTGTTAAGCATAATAACGACATGGTTATTGTTAAGACAATTTCCCATACAGCAACAGTTTGTGCAACGTCTATTACAAATGCAAAAATTGATAACATAAGTGGGATTATTGCAGGAAATGATACTATATTTATTGCAGTTGAAGATAAAAGTAAATTGGATATTACAGTTAACGATATTAAATCAATTATAAGGTAGAATTATGCTTGCAGAATTATACATAGAAAATTTTATTATAATAAAAAAACTTAATATAGAATTTTCCAATAGATTTAATGTAATTACAGGAGAAACGGGTTCTGGAAAATCGATACTAGTTAATTCTTTACAACTATTACTTGGAGGTAGATTTCAAAAGAGTTTTTTTGGCAAATATGGAAATAAGTCTATAGTTGAAGGAAAATTTCTAGTATATGATGTTGATAAGCTAAAAGAGTTTCAGGATGCAGGTTATACTTTAGATGATAATGAGCTAATTATTACTAGAGAACTACAATTAAATGGAAAAACTTCTAATAGAATTAATGGACGTAATATTAGCTTGGCCCTACTTAAAGAATTAATGGATGGGCTAATGGATATTCATAGTCAAAATGAAAATCAAACTCTTCTAAAAAAAGAAAACTATTTAAATTTAATAGATTCTTTTAATCCTAATATAATCAATGATGAATTAAAAAAGATTGAAAAGCTTCTAAAGGAAAAAGATGAATTATTAAGGGAAATAGAGAGTTTGGAAATTTCTCCTCAAGAACTAGATAGGGAAAAAGATATACTACAGTATCAATTATCTGAACTTGAAGAGTTAGACTTGGAAAATATAGATGAAGAGGAGATTTTATCCGAATATAAGCTATTAAGTAATATTGAAGAAATAATTAATGATTTAAATAGCTTTTCCAATCTTTTTAGTTCTGAAGACTATAATAGTATAGATATTTTTACAATGCTTGGTAAAAGTAAGGAATTATTGGGAAATGTTGAAGAAAAGGATAAATATATTAAGCCTTACTATGAAGAACTAAATAATATATATTTTCAATTAGAAGATATAGTTTCGGAAATTAGTCGATATACAAGTAATTTATATGTAGATGATGAAAAATTAGCAATACTTAATAGCAATATAGAAACAATAACAAATCTAAAAAGAAAATATGGTGCAAGTATTGAAGATTTAATTGTTTTTAGGGATAATATTTATAGTAGAATAAATAGACTTAATAATATTGAAGAAAATTTAGAAAATTTAAAAAAACAATTAGAAAAAAATAATAAGGAATTAAATATTACAGCATCTATAATAACAGGTGAAAGAAAAAAAATTTCAGAAAAACTAGAAGAGGACATACTCTTTAATATTAAAGATTTAAATATGCCAAATGCAAAGTTTAGAATTGAATTTTCAGAACTTGAAAATGTTGTTAATTCTGGTAAAGACAAGGTAGATTTTTTAATATCTACTAATATTGGACAGGATGTTTTGCCATTAATAAAAATTGCTTCAGGTGGTGAATTATCTAGAATAATGCTTGGATTTAAAACAGCATTAGCTAATGTAGATAATGTAGAAACTTTGATTTTTGATGAAATCGATGCGGGCATTAGTGGTAGAACAGCACAATTAGTTGGAGAAAAACTAATAGATATTTCTAACTACAGGCAAATTATTGTAATATCCCATCTTCCTCAAATAGCTTCTTTGGCAGATAATCATTTATTAATCGATAAGGAAGAATTAGATGATAATACTATTTCAAAAATATATAGTATTAAGAATGAGGATAGAATAAATGAAATAGCAAGGTTAATTGGTGGAGTAAATATTACTAATACAACAATTAAACAAGCAAAGGAAATGATTGATCAAGGTATGAACTTACTTTTATCAAAAAGGAGTAAAAAATGACTTATGAAGAAAACACTATAAAAAGTGAAATGGTATACGAAGGAAGAATTTTAAATTTAAGAATTGATACAGTAGAATTACCAAATAGAAAATATTCAAAAAGAGAAATAGTTGAACACAATAATGCAGTGGCAATAATAGCTATTAAAGACAATAGAATTTTTTTCATAAAACAATATAGAAAAGCTGTAAATAAAGTATTACTTGAAATTCCAGCAGGATTAATAGATGCAAATGAATCTCCAAGAGAAGCCGCTTTAAGAGAACTACAAGAAGAAATAGGCTATGGTGCAAATAAACTAGAATTTTTGTTTGATGGTTATTCTTCACCGGGATTTACAGATGAAAAGACATCTTATTTTTTAGCACAAGACCTTTTTGAAAGTAAATTAGAAGCTGATGATGATGAATATTTAGAAGTTTTAGATTTTGATATAGATGAGGCTTTAAAAATGATAGATGATGGTGAAATTGAAGATACTAAAACTATAACGGGAATTCTATATGTTTATAGAAAGTTTATGACAAATGATAAATAGTATAAAAATAATAGATGTTTTGGCTATGGCAGTTGCTCTTCTAACTGCCCTAGTACTACATGAAAATGCCCATGGTCTTATGGCTTACTTAATGGGGGATGATACTGCAAAAAATAGTGGACGATTATCTTTAAATCCATTTAAACACCTGTCTTTAATTGGAACATTATCTTTATTTATATTTAAATTTGGATGGGCAAAGCCAGTTCCAATTAATCCTTATAAGTTTAAGAAAAAAAGATTAGGTAATTTTTTAGTTTCAATTGCTGGAATTATGACTAATTTATTCCTAGCAATTATTTTTATTATTGTCTATGGATTTATTAAAAATATAAATGTCACTAATTTATTTTCGTTTTTTTTAATACAGTTAATATCTTATTTAATTTTATACAATGTATATTTGGCAATTTTTAACTTAATACCTATTCCTCCTTTAGATGGTTCTAAAATTATTTATAGTTTTTTACCGGAAAAAATTGTATATAAAATCTCTTCTATGGAGCAGTATTTAAATATAATTTTAATTTTATTGATTATTTCTGGTACTATTCCTACAATTATAAGTACTGTAGCTTCAAATTTGTTAAGCTTTTTATTTAATATACTAAGGGTGTTTTAATGACTTTAAATATTGATACAGAATTTTATAATGGTCCTTTTGATCTTTTATTAAAACTAATAGAAAAAAATAAAATAGATATCTATGATGTTTTTCTAAGTGATATTACAGAGCAATTTCTTATTGAAGTTGAGACTTTAAAAGTTAAAGATCCCGATAATATTACTGAATTTATTTATTTAGCTAGTACTTTATTAGAGATTAAATCAAAAAAATTACTGCCTAAAAATGAATACTTAGATGAAGAAGAGGAAATAACTGAGGAGATATTGCTAGGTAGATTAATAGAATATAAGAAATTTAAGAAACTAAGTAAAGAATTTATAGAGATGAAAAAAAATGCAGATTATTATTTGCCTAAATTTCAAGAGGATTTTTTAGAATATACCGTTGAAGAAGCAAAGAACGATATTATTGGTGATAGTAATTTATTACTTCAAGAGTTATTGAATTTACTTGAAAAAAATAGAAATGAAGAAGAAAACTTAAAAAAATTTGAAATAATTAGAGCTGAAGAATACTCTGTAGAAGAATATATGGAAAATATACAATGGAAGCTTGAAGGTGAGAAGAAGCTTCCTTTAGCTAGTTTTGTGGAAAAAAATGGAACTAGACAAGAAATAATAGTAGTTTTTTTATCTGTTTTGGAACTAATAAAAACTAAAGTAGTAAGAGTTATTCAAGAAGATGTATTTTCAGAAATAATTGTAGAACTGAGATGATAAAATGAATAATTTAAAATCTATAATTGAGTCATTGCTTTTTGTTTGGGGAGAGCCCTTATCCTATAAAGAGATTGCAAAAGTTGTTGAAAAAGAAAATAGTGAGATAAAAAAAACCCTAGAAGAAATGAAGGAAGAATATGAAAGAAATGATAGGGGCTTAGAATTAAAAAGTTACAATGGAGAATATCAATTTGTGACAAAAAAAGAAAACTT
Source organism: Miniphocaeibacter sp. (assembly GCF_049276255.1). Taxonomy (NCBI): domain Bacteria; kingdom Bacillati; phylum Bacillota; class Tissierellia; order Tissierellales; family Peptoniphilaceae; genus Miniphocaeibacter; species Miniphocaeibacter sp. The sequence continues at coordinate 56,531 of NZ_JBASWB010000062.1, read as the reverse complement.
TGATTACATTAATAAATTAGTGGATAAAAAGAAAACTAAAAAATTAAGCAATTCTGCTATGGAAGTACTATCAATTGTAGCATATAAACAACCGGTAACAAGATTGGAAATAGAAGAAATTAGAGGTGTAAAATCCAATAGCTCTATAGATTTACTTGTAAATAGAGGGTTAATAGAAGAAGTTGGAAGACTCGATAAAATGGGAAAACCAATCCTATATGGGACAACTAAGGAATTTCTTAGAGTATTTTCGCTAGATAGTTTGAAATCCCTTCCTAAATTAAAAGAGATAGAATTAATGTTGGAAGATGAGGAAGAACATGAGAATTAATAAATATTTAGCAAAAGCGGGGATAGCTTCTAGGAGAAAAGCGGAAGAATTAATATTAGAAGGCAAAATATCCATTAATGATAAAATTATAAAAGAACTTGGCACAATAGTTAAAGAAGGGGATGTTGTAAAGTTTAACAATAGGATTATAGAGCCAGTAGATGAATATGTTTATCTATTATTGAATAAACCTGTAGGATATGTAAGTACAGTTGAAGATCCTTATGCAGATAAAGTTGTACTGGATTTAATTGATTATAAAAATCGTATATATCCAGTTGGTAGATTAGATAAGGATAGTAGAGGTTTATTAATATTAACAAATGATGGCGATATTACCTACAAATTAACACACCCTAGTAATGATTTTCCTAAAACATATATAGTAAAATTAGATTCTATACCTAAATTAGATGATTTAAAGAAGCTGGAATCTGGAATAGTTTTAGAGGGGACTTTAACAAAAAAGTCAGAAATTACAAAAATTTCCGAATTTAAATATAAGATTACGATTACTGAAGGTAGAAATCGACAAGTTAGAAAAATGTTTCAATATATTGGTTGTAATGTTGTAGATTTAAATAGGATAGCCATAGGTAACATTCGGGGAAAAGGAATAAAAGAAGGGGAGTACAGACCCTTATCTACAAAGGAAATTAATTATTTAAGGAGTATTTAATGTATATTGTAAAAAATCCAATTTTAGAAGAATTTTACTATATAAGAGATGAATTTAAAATAGATTTGAATATGGATTATAAAAATCCTAGCCTATATTATATTTTTAAAGAAGATGATAACATTATAGGATTTAGTGAAGTTATTATTACAGAAAATATACCTGCTTTAGTTAGATTCTGTATAGATGATAGTTATAAAAATACAGAAAAATTATTTTTTTTAAAGGGTACGGGATCGAAGGTAAAGGATATTGGATTTGATTTTTTAAAAAACGAAACCGAGAGTTTGAAGTTTTATAAAAATAATCCCCAAAATATAAATTTAGATGAACTTTTTTTAGGAACCTGTAATGAATAATATATTATTTAAAAATACAGTTGAAATAACTGACCACTATATTAACTTGTTTAAAAATAAGATAATTATTGCTGCCGATATGACAGTAGGAAATGGTAATGATATATATAAAATTGTAAAAACAGTAGATAAAAAAAGTGAAATATTGGGATTTGATATTTCTGAAATAGCAATTGAAAATACAAAAAATCTTTTAAAAGAATTTAAAAATAATAATATACAAATTATTAAAGATAGTCATAAAAATATTTTTAAATATATTAATAAAAAACTTGACCTAGTTATTTACAACCTGGGCTATTTACCAAAAGGCAATAAGGACATAACTACAGATTATGTAACAGTAATAAAGAGTTTAGAATATGTTTTAAATTTTTTAAATATTAATGGGATTGTTATAATAACCTTTTATCCAGGTCATAGTAGTGGTAAATTAGAATCAATAGAAATTGAAAAATACTTAGCTGATTTAAATCAGAAAAATTATAATGTATTAAAATATTATTTTGTAAATCAAATAAATAATCCACCATATGTAGTGGTTATAGAGAGGTTAAATTGAAAAATACTATAGTAGTAGGTGCAGGACCAGCAGGGATTTTAGCTGCAATTACAGCAAAAACAAATAATAATAATGTTTTAATTTTAGAAAAAAATGAGAAAATTGGAAAAAAATTATATATAACAGGAAAAGGCAGATGCAATATTACTAATTATTCACCTATAGAAGAATTTTTTCCTATGATAAATAGTAATCCTAAATTTATGTATAGTTCCCTATATAATTATACAAATATGGATGTTTTGAAATTACTTGAAGATTATGGATTAAAATATAAGGTTGAAAGAGGAAATAGAGTATTTCCAGAAAGTGATAAATCAAGTGATGTTATAAAAACTTTCAATAAAATTTTATCAGACTTAAATATTAAAGTGATATTAAATGAAGATATTAGATTTATAGAGAAACAGGACAATACTTTTAAAGTATATGGGAGAGCTAATAAATATGAATCTGATTTTCTAGTAATAGCAACAGGTGGAATTTCATATCCGGCAACAGGTTCAACAGGAGATGGTTATAAATTTGCTAAAACTTTTGGACATAGTATTAAAGAATTAAAACCAAGCTTGGTACCTATGGAAATAAAGTCTAATTATTTAAAGGAATTACAAGGGATTAGCTTAAAAAATATTGAATTAACTGTAAAGTTGAATAATAGGGTTATATGTAAGGAATTTGGAGAATTATTATTTACTCATTTTGGTTTATCTGGTCCAATAGTTTTGAAAGCATCAAATTCAATTTCAAATATAGGGGAAAATTCTATTATTTCTATAGATTTAAAACCTAAATTAAGTCCCGATACTTTAGATAAAAGAATACAAAGGGATTTTACTAAATATAGTAATAAAAATTTAGAAAATGCTTTAGGAGATTTGTTAATAAAGAAATTAATACCTGTAATTTTAAATGAATCTGGAATTAATCCTTATAAGAAAGTTAATCAAATTACAAAAGAGGAAAGACTTAGATTAGTTAATACAATTAAGAATTTAGAGTTTAATCTAATAGGATTAAGACCTATTAAAGAAGCAATTATTACAAAAGGGGGAGTTTCTGTAAAGGAAATAAATCCTAAAACTATGGAAAGCAAAATAATTGATAATCTATATTTTGCAGGAGAAGTTATTGATGTTGATGCTATGACGGGAGGATATAATTTACAGATTGCTTATTCTACCGGATATGCTGCAGGAGAAAGTATAAAGGAAAAAAGTAATGAATTATGAAATTATTATAGATAATTATGTAAATAAAAACTTAGAAGAAATTTCTGAGGAAATTGTAAAGATGGTAAGAGAAACCAATATAAATGTAGATTCGTTAATAGTACAGCTTCCCAAAGAAATGTATTATTTAGATGAGAATATTCTAGAAAAACTAGGCAATATCAATATTTTTATTACTAATAATGTAAATAATAATATAGATGATAAAAGAATAATTGTAAAAATTAAAGAAAAGAAAATTTTTAGAATTGCCATAGATGGACCATCAGCTTCAGGGAAAAGTACAATTTCAAAATATTTAAGCGAAATTTTATCTATAGATTATTTAGATACAGGAGCTATGTATAGAGCAATTACATTCTATTTGTTAGAAAAAGGATACTCCTTAGAAGATGAGGATAAAATTGAAAAGGGAATTGAAAATATTATTATTGAATACAAAAATAACAATATTTTTTTAAATAAAAAATTATTAGAAGATGAATTAAGGACAGAGGCTGTTACAAAAAGTGTATCCTTGGTTTCTAGTTATAGCAGTGTTAGAAATAAATTAGTTCATATTCAAAGGAATATTGCTGAAAAAAACTCTATAATATTAGATGGAAGAGATATAGGAACAGTTGTTTTACCTAATGCAGAATATAAATTTTTCTTAATTGCTGATGCTGAGGTACGTGCAAAAAGAAGGTTAAAGGATAAGAATAGTAGATTAAATATGACCTTTGATGAAATAGTTAAAGATATTGAGAGAAGGGATTATCTTGATTCAACTAGAGCTATTTCACCTTTGAAAAAGGCAGAAGATGCTGTTATTATAGATTCTTCTAAATTATCTATTAATGAAGTAGTAGAAAATATGTTAAAGATTATTCGAGGTATGTAATGTATTGGTTTTTTAGAAATATTTTGTGGGTATTATTAAGAATTATATTTAGAATTGAAATTCATGGAAAAGAAAATATGAATACAAATGGGAAACTTATTATTTGTTCAAACCATATTAGTCTATTAGATCCATTAATTCTGGCCATAACCTATAATAGACAAATTCATTTTATGGCAAAAAAAGAATTATTTGAAATTCCCATAGTAGGTAAACTGTTTTATAAAGTTGGAGCATTTCCAGTTGATAGGAAAAAAGCTGATTTAAAAAGTATAAAACAATCTTTAAAAATATTAAAGGAAGATAAGGTTTTAGGGATTTTTCCAGAAGGAACAAGAGTAAAGACAATAGATACAAATAATGTAAAAGATGGTATAGGCATGATGGCTAATAGAGCCAATGCAGATATTTTACCAGTTCATATAGAGACAAATTATAAATTATTTAGAAAGGTAAAAGTAAGTTATAAGCCTGTAGTAAAAATAGATACTTTTTCAGAAATACCAAAAGAGGAAAAGAACAGAACTATTACCTTGGCAGCTTATAATGAAATATATGATTTATCGGAGTAATTATGGAAATATATATTGCAGAAAATGCAGGATTTTGTTTTGGAGTAAAAAGAGCTATAGATATAACAGAGGAAGCTTTAAATAGTTTAGTAAAAACAAATTCTTTAGGATTATTAATACACAACAAACAAGAAGTAGAAAGATTAGAGAAAAAAGGTCTTAATGTTTTACAAGATGTAAAACAAGTAGAAGATAAAGAAAATTTAATAATTAGAAGTCATGGTGAGACTTTAAAGAAAAAGAAAGAAATTAAAAGTCTAGGATATAATCTTATAGATGCAACTTGTCCGATTTTGTTATCTATCTATAAAAAAATACAAAAAGCAGAATCAGAAGGATATACTATTGTAATAATTGGTGATAGGAATCATCCGGAGATTATTGCAATGTGTGGTCAAATTTCAAGTGAAGCTATTATAATAAATAGTGTTGAAGAGGCAGAAAAGTTAAAAAATAAAAAAAATTTATATATTATCTCTCAAACTACTAATTTAATAGAGAAATTTTTGAAATTATCTGATATAATAAATAGAAGTAATACTAATGTAGTGATAAAAAATACAATATGCAATGCTACAAAATTAAGACAACAGTCAGCAGTTGAATTAGCAAAACAAATGGAAGCAATGATTGTTATTGGAGGAAAAACGAGTTCAAATACTAACAAACTCTATGAATTGTCCAAGAAGCATTGTAAAAATTCATTTAGAATTGAGACAATAAATGATTTATCTTTACAAGAAGTATTGAAATATAAAAAAATAGGGATTACCGCAGGTGCGTCTACACCTGAATGGATAATTGAGGAGGTTGTTCAAGTAATGGATAATTACAGCAAAGACGAGTTTATGGAGCAAGTAGAAGGAAGTATAACTAAGATATACCCTAAAGATGTAGTTAAAGGTAGTGTTATTTATGTTACTGATAATGAAGTTATGGTAAATATTGGTTATAGTTCAGATGGGATAATTAAATTAGATGAATTATCAACTGATCCAGACAAAAAACCTAAAGATCTTTTCACAGAGGGTCAAGAAATAGAAGTTTACGTTATTAAACTTGACGATGGTGAAGGAAACGTAGTTTTATCTACGAGAAGAGTTGAGGGCTTGAAAAACTGGAAAAAACTCGTAGAAATTTATGAAAATGACGAAACAGTAAATGCTGAAGTTATTAAGGAAGTTAAAGGTGGTTTGTTAGCTTCTATACTTGGTATCAATGCTTTTATTCCTGGTTCTCAGATTACTACTTCTTATGTAAAAGATTTATCACCATATGTTGGTCAAACATTAGAATATAAAATTATAAGTATAGACGAAAAGAAAAGAAGATTAGTTTTATCGAGAAGACAAATAGAAGAAGCTGCCGAAAAAGAAAGAATTGACAAAGCTTGGGAAAATATCGAAGTAGATAAAATACTTCCTGGTAAAGTTGAAAGATTAACAGATTTTGGTGCTTTTGTTGATGTTGGTGGAATTGATGGATTAATTCATATTTCTGATATTTCATGGAGAAGAATAAAACATCCTTCAGATGTATTAACAGTTGGTGATGAAATCGAAGTTAAGGTACTTAGAGCAAACAAGGAAAAGAACAGAATATCATTAGGATTAAAACAACTTACTAAAAAACCATTTGAATTATTTATGGAAAATAATAATGTTGGGGATATTGTAACAGGTGAAGTTGTTAATCTATTAGATTTTGGAGCATTTGTACGTCTTGAAGAAGGAGTTGAAGGATTAGTACATGTATCACAAATAAGCTATGAACATGTTGAAAAACCTTCAGATGAATTAAATATTGGAGATAAGATTCAAGTAAAAATACTAGATATTAATCCAGAAACTAAAAGAATTGCATTAAGTATAAAAGAAACTTTAGAAAAACCAGAAATGCCAGAAAAACCTGCACCAAAAAAAGTTTCAAAACCTAAAGAAGAAAAAATACCTGAATATGAAAATCAGGAGTTAGAACATAATTTAGGTGAAATTTTAGATGCAGAATTAAACAAAAATACTGAAGAATAAAATTAATAAATAAAGGTAGAGTGGTCTCTATCTTTTTTATTTGATACTCTCTTTTTATTATTTGTCTCAGAAAGGTATTCTATGTATAGCAGAAAAGATCAAGAAAATTTTGAAGATAGGTTTTTAAGTGAATTTGCAGCAAAAAGTAAATTTGCAACTAGAAAAAGATTTGAGGAACAAGATTTTTTAAGGACTTCATATCAAAGAGATAGAGATAGAATTATTCATTCAAAATCATTCAGAAGGTTAAAACATAAAACTCAAGTTTATATTTCTCCTGAAAAAGATCATTATAGAACAAGATTAACACATACATTAGAAGTAGCTCAAATAGCCAGAACTATAGCTAGAGCTTTAAGATTAAATGAAGATTTAACAGAGGCTATAGCTTTAGGTCATGACTTAGGGCATACTCCTTTTGGACATATGGGAGAGGAAGTATTAAATGAATTAAATCCTTTTGGATTTAAACACTACCTACATTCTGTAAGAGTAGTGGATTTATTAGAAAACTCTAAAGAAAGATCTGGTTTAAATCTAACAGAAGAAGTATTAGATGGAATTGCAAATCATACAGGAAATAACATAGCTAAAACTATGGAGGGAAAGATTATTAAATTTGCAGATAGAATTGCATATATTAATCATGATATTGATGATTCTATTAGAGCAGGAATTTTAAGCGAAACTGATATACCAAAGGATATTTCAAAATCCCTTGGTACCTCTTCTAGTATTAGAATTAATACTTTAGTAAATGATGTTATTAAGAATAGTTATTTAAAAAACAATATAGAAATGTCCAGTAATAAGGCTAAAATGATGAATGAATTAAGGAAATTTATGTTTGAGCGGGTTTATTATAATCCAAAAGTTAAAAATGACGAGGTTAAAGCTAAAGGAATAATTGAGAATCTTTATAGCTATTATAAAAAATATTTTAATAAGCTTCCAAAAGCTCATGTAGATTTTTATAAAAATAATGAAATTTTAAAAAATTCTTCTAAAGATGAAATAATTACAGATTATATAGCAGGAATGACGGACACTTTTGCAATTCATAAATATATGGATTTATTTGTACCTAAACAGTGGACAATTTAGGAGGTAAATATTGGCATATATTCCGGAAGATAAAATCGAAGAAATAAAAGATCAATTGGATATAGTTAATATTATTTCAGAATATGTTGATTTAAAACAATCTGGCAATAATTATATTGGACTATGTCCTTTTCATAATGAAAAAACACCTTCATTTACAGTATCTAGTCAAAAAGGAATATTTCATTGTTTTGGTTGTGGTGAAGGTGGGGACACCATTTCTTTTATTATGAAAAAGGAAAATTTATCATATCCTGAAGCTATACAGTTTTTAGCAGACAAATTAGGTATTTTTATAGAAACTGGAAAGGTTGATAAGGAATTATACGAGCATAGAAAAAAATTGTTTGCTATAAATAATGAAGCAAAACTTTTTTTCTTTCATAATCTTCTAACAAATCAAGAACCAAAAAAATATATTGCAGAAAGAGGATTAAAAAAAGAATTAATAAATAAATTCATGATAGGTTATGCAACTGATAATTTTCAAGATCTATTAAATTATATGGTAAAAAAGGGTTATAAAATAGAAGATCTACTAGAATTAGGATTAGTTAAAAAGTCAAGAAAAAATAATTCTCTTTATGATGCTTATAGAAATCGATTAATATTTCCAATTATAGATTCAAGAAAGAATATAATAGGTTTTGGGGGGAGAACCTTATCTAATGATAGGGCGAAATATATTAATTCCCCAGAAAGTTTAGTTTACCATAAAAGTAATAATGTTTATGGTGTAATGAATTTAAGAAATGCCTCTAAAGAGAATAAAGTTATTTTAGTTGAAGGTTACATGGATGTAATTTCTTTATCAAATTATGGAATAGATTATAGCGTGGCAAGTTTAGGGACTTCTTTAACAATAGAACAGGCAAAATTAATATCAAGATATACTAAGAACGTATATATTTGTTATGATGGCGATGAAGCAGGCATAAATGCAGCAGAAAGAGCTTTAGAAATTTTTAGAAATATTAATGTATCACCTAATATTGTAAAGATACCAGACGGCTTAGATCCAGATGATTATCTAAAAAAATATGGAAGAGATTCATTTAATCAATTATTAGAAAATTCTCTAAATCCTATTTTGTACAAATATAACAATTTAATAGATGAATATGATTTAAACGATATAGATCAAAAGGTCGTTTTTTTAAAGAAATTAACTGAATTACTAGCGGAAATAGAAAGTAAATTAGTTAGAGATGAATATATTAATAGGTTTTCAGATGATTTGTCAATTGATAAAGATAATTTACAATATGAAATAGATAATTATTTAAATACTAAAGTAAAGGATATTAGGACTAAAAAAGAAGTTATAAATAATAAATCTAATGATGGCTATAAGAAGCTTTTATTAGAGTCATTACGCTATATTATTTTTAATCCTAATATTTCAAAAGATATAATAGAAGTTTCAAATTTTTTAAATGAAAAAACTGAGTTTTGGACAAAAGCCTTAAATATAATTGAAAAAATAGATTATAGTTCAGAAGAGTCAATTAAAAATCAAATTAATAATTTGAATTTAGAAAAAAATACTAAATTAATTTTTGATGCAGTTTTTAAAGTTAAAGATTACAATTACTATTTAAATGAGGACAATGCAAAAAATTATATTAAAAGTATGGAAAAAAATAAATTAATAATAGAAAGAGATATTTTAAAAGCTCAATTTATTTTATTGGAAGATTATGATAAATTAACGGATGAATTAAAAAATGTTTATAATAAGCTAGCAATGGATATATTTAAACTAGATATAGATATAAAAAAGATGACTTAGTCAGGAGGTTTCATCATGAGTGAGAATAATTCAATTAAAGATTTTGATGAAATAAGCATAGAAATAGATGAAATTAAAAAAGATATAATTGAGGAATTAATTAGTGTAGCTTCAGATAATGATGGTTTGATTACAGAAGAACAATTTAAAGCTGTTGAATCTTATTCTGAATTATCAGAAGAAAATATTGAAGATATTGAAAAGAAACTAATAGAAGAAAATATAGAATTAGTTAAAGATAGAGATCATATTGAAAAAGAAACCCTAGATGACGATGATGATTTAAAAGAAGATACAGATGACGATGATGATAAAGATGAACCTGCAGAAGAAGTTGAAATTAAAGTTGATGATTTATCAAACATTAAGGGGTTAAATGTAGATGATCCTGTAAAGATGTATTTAAAAGAAATTGGTAAAATACCTTTATTAACAGCAGAAGAAGAAGTTGATTTAGCTAAGAGAATGGAAGCAGGAGATAATTATGCTAAAAAGCGATTAGCTGAAACAAACCTACGATTAGTTGTAAGTATAGCAAAAAGGTATGTAGGACGTGGTATGCAATTTCTAGATTTAATTCAAGAGGGAAATCTAGGCTTAATGAAAGCAGTGGAGAAATTCGATTATAAAAGAGGATTTAAATTTTCTACATATGCTACATGGTGGATTCGTCAAGCAATAACAAGAGCTATTGCAGACCAGGCTAGAACAATAAGAATACCTGTTCATATGGTTGAAACAATTAATAAATTAGTAAGAATTGAGAGACAATTAATTCAAGAACTAGGAAGAGACCCTACAAATGAAGAAATAGCTAAGGAAATGGGAATAGAGGTAGAGAAAGTAAGAGAAGTAAGGAAGATTGCTCAAGAACCCGTATCACTTGAAACTCCAATAGGAGAAGAAGAAGACAGTCATTTAGGAGATTTCATTGAAGATGAAACTGCAATTGCACCTGACGAAGCAGCTAATTTCACAATGTTAAGAGAACAGTTAAACGAAATTTTAGGAACCTTAAACGATAGAGAGAGAAAAGTTTTAGAGTTAAGATTTGGATTAACAGATGGAACACCTAGAACTTTAGAAGAAGTTGGTAAAGAATTTAACGTAACAAGAGAAAGAATTCGACAAATAGAAGCAAAAGCTTTAAGAAAACTGAAACACCCTAGTAGAAGTCAAAAACTTAAAGATTTCTTGGAGTAAAAAATGCAACAATATAGATTGATTAAGATTATTAATATGATTGAGAATAATTCTATAGTAGCAGATATAGGTACTGACCATGGGTTAATACCTATATTTTTATCTGAAAAAAATATTGCTAAAAAGATTATAGCTTCAGATATAAGTGAGAAATCCTTATACAAACTAATAGAAAAATTAAATAATAGTTATTTATTAGATAATATTGAAACAAGAGTTTCTGATGGACTAGGTAAATATAAACCTTTTGAAATGGATACCATAGTTATTTCTGGCATGGGTGGACTGTTAATTACCGATATATTAAAAAAAGATTTAACTATAGCTAAATCAGCTAACAATTTAATATTACAAGCTAATAACAGTCTTTATGAACTTAGGAAATTTTTACATGAAAATGGTTTTAAAATTATAGAAGAAGATGACTTATTTGAAAATGACAAATATTATCAAATTATTAAGACAGAAGTTGGATTAGAGAAGTATGAGAACAAATATGAATATGAATTTGGCAAATTATTAATAGAAAAAAAATCGAAATCATTATATGAGCAATTAAACAGATTAATAAAAATTAATAGTAATTTAATTGAAGATTTGAAAGAAATAAAAAATCCTAATTTAAAAGATAGGATTACAGAATTAGAAGAGGAGATATTGTATTACTCTAAAGTGAGGGGTTTAATTGAAGATTAAAGAGTTCATCAAAGAATATGAAGAAATAGTTCCTTTAAATATCCAAGATGAATGGGATAATTCAGGACTTCAATTTGGAAATACAGAAAATGATTTAAATGGTATAGTACTATCTTTGGATTTTAGTATTAATGTAGTGGAGTATGCTGTAAAAAATTCATGTAATTTAATTTTTACTCATCATCCAACTTTCTTTAGTCCAATTAAGTCAATAGAATTTAATACTAATTTTGGTAAAGCTATTGAAATGGCTATAAAGAACAATGTTTCTGTATATAGCAGCCACACTAATTTAGATTATATAACTGGTGGAGTTAGTGATGCTCTAGCAAATTTATTTGATTTAGAAAATACAAAACCAATAGTACCTAAGGATTTTAATGAAAAAATAGGTTTAGGCAGATTTGGAACTATTTCTTCTATAAATGGAGAAGAATTTTTAAAATTATTAAAGAATAGAATTCTAGAGGATAATATATTAATATACGGTGATTTTAATAAGAATATTAATAAAATAGGCTTTATTGGTGGCTCAGGAGCTTCTGAAATAAAGGAAGCATTAAAATTAAAATTAGATTTATTAATTACTAGTGATATTAAATACCATAATGCTGAATTTGCAATTGACAACGGATTATTATTAGTGGATTTAGGTCACTATATTTCAGAAAAATTCATTTTAGAAGAACTATATAATATTTTTAAAGAGAAGTTAAATATAAAAATAGAAAAATTTTATTATGATAAATCTAAGAGAAAAATATTATAAAATATGGTATAATTATTTTGTGAGTAGAAAAGATAATCGCGTTAATACGAGGAAAGTCCGTGCACTACAGAGCAGAATGCTGGATAACGTCCAGTGGGGGCGACCCTAAGGAAAGTGCAACAGAGAGATACCGCCAATTTTTGGTAAGGGTGGAAAGGTGAGGTAAGAGCTTACCAGCATATAGGTGACTATATGGCTATGTAAACCCCATTCAGTGCAAGATCAAATAGGAATTTATGTGGCTGCTCGTCACTCCTAAGGTAGATCGCTTGAACTATTTGGTAACATTTAGTCTAGACAGATGATTATCTAAAACAGAACACGGCTTATTTTCTGGTCACTTGCCCGATTAAACGGGCTTTTTATTTTAATTATGTAGCAATTATTATAAATATTGAATGTCAAAATAGTAGTCAGGAATTGATTTATAGCGAGTTGGAGAAGGTGGAAGTCCAATATGAGAGAACTGATGAATGGGCTTGACAAAAGTTCAAAAGTTTAACTTACTTTATAAAGTTTTAAGTGGCAAATGCAATTGAAGTGGTACCGCGGATTTATTCGTCTTCTAATATTAGAAGACGATTTTTTATTTTAGGAGGAATTATGGATAAAAAAATTGTTTTTAGTGGAGTTCAACCATCTGGAAATTTAACTATTGGTAATTATTTAGGAGCTATTAGAAATTTTTCTAAGTTACAAGATGAATATAATGCTATTTATTCAATAGTAGATATGCATTCAATTACTGTACCTCAAATTCCAAAAGATTTAAGAAAAAGAACTTATGAGGTGCTAGCACTTTATTTAGCAACTGGATTAGACCCTAAAAAAACTACTATATTTGTACAATCCCATGTATCAGCCCATGCAGAGTTATGTTGGGTATTAAACTCAATTTCTTATATGGGTCAATTAAGTAGAATGACTCAATTTAAAGATAAAGCAAGTAAAGCAGAAGAAAATTTAAATTCTGCACTGTTTACTTATCCTGTTTTAATGGCAGCAGATATTTTGTTATATCAAACTGATTTTGTACCAGTTGGTGAAGACCAAAGACAACATTTAGAATTAGCTAGGGATTTAGCTATTAGATTTAATAGTAAGTATAGTGATACTTTCAAAGTACCTGATAATTTAATACAAAAAGAAGCAGGTAAAATTTATAGTTTAAAGAACCCAGAGTTGAAAATGTCTAAATCTGATGAAGATGTTAACAGTTATATATCAATGCTTGATAACAAGGATGCTATTATAAGAAAAATAAAAAGAGCTGTTACTGATTCCCTTGGAGAATTCAATTATTCAGACGAACAAAAAGGATTAAAAAATTTAATAAACATTTATAGTGCTTATTCTGAAGAATCTATTGATGAAATTTTAAATAGATATAAAAACGAGAACTATGCAAAATTTAAAGCTGATTTAGGAGAATTAATTGCAGAAAAAATGAATCCAATTCACCAAGAGTATAATAGATTAATTAATGATAAGGCATATTTAGAAGAAGTTATGAAAGATGGAGCAGAAAAAGCTAGAAGGTTAGCTAGCAGAACGCTAAGAAAAGTCTATAGGAAAGTTGGATTTGTTCAAATATAATTTTTGCCTAATAAAAGCAGAAAGTAATTTGACAAATTATTGAACATCTGTTATTCTAAATTTAATATAATAGTCAGTATATAAAGAGGCCGCAGTTTAAATTAGTAGGAGACGAAAGGTTAAATTGCCGAAATACGAAAGTGTTGGGGCTATGCTGAACAAGTATAGAACTGTCAATAAAGAGATGCCCATTTCTTTATTGGAGGACTTTATATATTGAGGGCAGAAGGAATGTTTATAACTATGAGTGCCTTTTGCTCATAGTTTTTTTTATACAATTATTAGGAGATGTTGCATGAAATTATTAGGAAACATGAATATTAGAGACAATGAACTATATATTGGAGAAATATCCTGTAAATATTTAGCAGAAGAATATGATACACCATTATTTATTATAGATGAAGATGATTTTAGAAAAAAAGCAAATAAATACTTGAAAAATTTCTCTAGTAAAAATATTGAAACAAGAGTTATTTATGCATCAAAAGCAATGTTAAATATATATATGGCTAAGGTAATTAAGGAAGAAGAACTTTTTATTGATGTAGTAAGTGGTGGAGAACTTTACACTGTTTTAAAAGCCAATTTTCCTAAAGATAGAATATATTTTCATGGAAACAATAAATTAAAAAAAGAATTGGAATTGGCTATTGAAAATAACATAGGTACTATTGTAATAGATAATAAAGATGAGATTCGTAAACTAAAAGAATTACTAATAGGCACCAATAAGAAACAAAAGGTTTTATTAAGAGTTAATCCAGGAATTGATGCTCATACCCATGAATATATAAAAACTACAAAATTAGATTCAAAATTTGGAGAATCTATATTTGATGAAAATATATATAGTATTGTAAAAGAGATTTTAGATTGTGATAATTTAGTATTTGAAGGATTCCATTGTCATATAGGTTCTCAAATATTTGAAAAAGAATCATTTTTTAAAGAAGCTGAAACTATGATGGAGTTTACTAAAAAAATAAATGAAAAATTAAATACTAAGGTAAATGAATTAAACTTAGGTGGTGGATTTGGAGTATATTATACCGAAGAGGATAATCCATTTGAGTTAGAAGAGTTCTTAAAGGAATTTATTTGCAAAATAGAGGAGTTAGATAAGAAATTTGGGTTAAATTTAAAAAGAGTTGATATTGAACCTGGAAGATCTTTAATATCCAATAGTGGGTCAACGCTTTATAGAATTGGTGGTATAAAGGAAACCTATGGAGGAAAGGATTATATTTTTGTAGATGGTGGAATGACCGATAATCCTAGACCAGCTCTTTATCAGGCTAAATATGAAGCTATTATAACAAATAAGGCAGAGGATGATAGAACGAATTATTATACAATAGCAGGAAAATGTTGTGAATCAGGTGATATTTTAATTGAAAATTATTTACTACCAAAGGCTGAAGAAAATGATTTATTATTGATTTCTTCTACAGGAGCTTACACATATTCAATGAGTAGTAATTATAATAGAATTGAAAAACCAGCTATGGTATTTGTAAATAAGAATAAGGTTAAGTTAGCAGTAAGAAGGCAAACTTATGAAGATATAATTAGAGAGGATGTAGGTATTGAATAGTAATATAAGTGGAGTCGTGATGAAATACGGAGGTTCATCGGTAGCTAATCCTGAAAAAATTAATCAAGTTGCAGAAAGAATAATTGAAAGAAAAAAGAAATTTAAAAACATTGTTATAGTTGTTTCTGCAATGGGAAAAACTACAAATAATTTAATATCTATGTCTAAGGAAATAAATGAAAATCCCAGTAAAAGGGAAATGGATATGCTTTTATCTACAGGGGAGCAAATAACTATTTCATTACTGGCCATGGCCTTAGCTTCAAAAGGACAAAAGGCTATTTCTTTAACAGGTTGGCAAGCTGGAGTAAAGACCTTTGGTCATCATATGAAAAGTAAAATAGAAGATATAAATAAAGATAAAATTGAAAAATATTTAAAAGATGACCATATAGTAATAGTAGCAGGTTTTCAGGGAGTAAATGAAATTGGAGATATTACTACTTTAGGTAGAGGAGGTTCGGATACTTCTGCAGTTGCTATTGCGGCAAAATTAAATTTCTCTTGTGAAATTTATACAGATGTAAAGGGAATATATACTGTAGATCCAAGAATGTTTAAAAAAGCCAGAAAGTTAGATTACTTGTCCTATGAAGAAACTTTAGAAATGGCTAATTTAGGAGCAAAGGTTATAGAACCACGTAGTGTTGAACTTGCATGGAAATATAAGGTTCCTTTATATATTGCATTAAATACAAATGACGTAGTTGGAACTATAATTAGAGAAGAAGGAAATAATATGGAAAAAAATAGTATTACGAATATTTCAGTAATTGATAATATTCTTTTAGTGAATATAGAGTTAAAGACTAAAAATATAGAAAAAATAAATAATATTTTCGTAGAATTAGGTAATAAGAATGTAAATATAGATATAATAAGTCAAAATAAATTTTCCGAAAATAATTATTTAATTTCTTTTACAACAACAAATGATAATAAGATTATTGTGTCTGAAATATTAAAAGAAATGAATTTGAATTTTAACTTTATTGAAAATGTTAGTAAGGTTTCAATAATAGGAAATGCAATGAGAACTCAGGCCGGTGTAGCATCTAGAGTTTTCGAAATTTTATCTCAAAACAATATTGAATTTCATCAAGTATCAACTTCAGAAATTAGTATTTCATATGTAATTGATGATTTCAATGTTAATAATATAGTTGAAATATTGGCAAAAGAATATAATTTATAATGGAGGCAAAGATGGGAGAAAGAAAATTAGTTAATTTAGCAGTAGTTGGTGCAACAGGAATGGTTGGAAGAACAATATTGGAAGTATTAAAAGATAGGGATTTTCCAATTAACAATTTATATTTATTTTCCTCTAAGAAGTCTGCAGGACAAAAAGTGGAATTTATGGGAAAAGAATACACAGTTGAGGAATTAAATGAAGAGTCTTTTAATAGAGATATAGATATTGCCTTATTTTCAGCAGGTGGTACTATTTCAGAAAAATTTGCTCCAATAGCATCTAAAAAAGGAGTAACAGTAATAGATAATAGTTCTTTTTGGAGAATGAATGATGACATACCTTTAATTGTTCCTGAAGTAAATGGAGAAGATGCCTTTAAGAATGATGGTATTATTGCAAATCCAAATTGTTCTACTATTCAATCAGTAGTTCCATTAAGACCTTTACACGATAAATATAAAATAAAAAGAATAATCTATAATACTTATCAAGCAGTTTCTGGTTCAGGTGTAAAAGGAGTAGCTGATTTAGAAAATGGAACTTGTGAAAATTATCCATACTCTATAGCAAAAAACTGTTTACCACATATTGATTCTTTTTTAGATAACGGATATACAAAAGAAGAAATGAAAATGATAGAGGAAACTCAAAAAATATTAAACGATGATTCTATTAGGGTAACAGCAACAACAGTAAGGGTACCAATAAAAAATTCTCATGCTGTTAGTGTTAATCTAGAATTTGAAAAACCTTTTGAAATAGAAGATATATTTGAGTTATTAAAAAATGCAGATGGGGTAGTAGTACAGGATGATACTAAGAATTTAATTTATCCTCTTGAAGAAACAGCTAATGGAAAAGATGAAGTTTTTGTAGGTAGAATTAGAAGAGATTTTAGTTTGGAAAATGGAATTAATTTCTGGTGTGTAGCAGATAATATTAGAAAAGGTGCAGCAACAAATACTGTACAAATAGCTGAATTAATTGCAAGTAGACTATAAGGAGGATTATATGATTTTTAAAGGTTCAGGAGTTGCTATAGTAACTCCTTTTAAAGATAATGGAGAAATCGATTTTGAAAAACTGGAAGAATTGTTAGAGTTTCATGTAGAAAATGGAACAGATGCAATAATTATTACAGGTACTACAGGTGAAGCTTCTACTATGACAGATGAAGAACATTTGGAAACAATAAAATTTGCCGTAGATGTTATTAATAAAAGAATTCCAGTAATTGCAGGAACTGGTAGTAATGATACAAGACATGGAATAAATTTAAGCGTTGAAGCAGAAAAAAGAGGGGCAGATGCTTTATTACAAGTAACTCCATACTATAATAAAACATCCCAAAAAGGATTAGAGGAACATTTTTTAGCCATTGCTAATGCAGTAAATATTCCTATTATTTTATATGATGTTCCAGGAAGAACTGCTATGACAATTTCTCCAGAAACTATTGAAAGATTGTCAAAACATAAAAATATAGTTGGTCTAAAAGATGCAACTGGAAATCTGTCATATACAGTTGAAGTTATGCGTAGATGTGGTGAAAATTTTGCAGTTTATTCAGGTAATGATGATGTAGTTGTGCCTTTATTATCAGTAGGAGGAGTAGGGGTTATTTCGGTTTCAGCTAATATTATTCCAAAGGAAACTAGTCAAATGGTTCACTTGTATTTAGAAGGAAAGACTAAAGAAGCAGCAGATTTACAAATTAAGTATAAGAAATTTATAGATTCATTATTTGCAGAAGCAAATCCAATACCTGTTAAGGCTGCAATGAATATTTTAGGCTTTGATGTTGGAGGATTAAGATTACCTCTTTATGAGGCGTCCGATGCAACTAAAGAATTATTAGTAGAGTCAATGAGAGAAGTAGGAATTTTATAAGGTGTAATATGGATATATTATTAATTGGTGCAACAGGTAGTATGGGAAAAACTGTTGAAGAAATATGTAGTGAGTCTAAAGATTTTAAAATTGTTGCAGGAATAGGATTAGATGATGGAAAAGATCATAAATATCCAATTTATTCAGATTTTTCAAATATTAAAGAAAATTGTGATGTAATTTTGGATTTTTCCAGTCATGATTTAATAACAGATATATTGAATTATGCTGTTAGTAAGAAAAAACCTTTAGTAATATCTACAACAGGCTATACAGATAAACAAATAGAAGAAATTGAAAATGCTTCAAAACATATTCCGATTTTATTTTCCGGAAATATGAGTCTAGGGATAAATATATTATTAAAAGTAGTGGAAAATTTATCTAAATCCTTGTTGGATTTTGACATAGAAATTATAGAGAAACATCATAATCTAAAAAAAGATTCTCCTAGTGGAACTGCACGTATGCTTTTTGATTCGGCAAATAAGGGAAGAAATAATGAATTAATAGCTAAATATGGAAGAGAGGGTACTAGTCTGCAAAGAGAGATTGGTGAAGTTGGTATTCATTCTGTAAGAGGGGGAACTATCGTTGGTGAACATACAGTAATGTTTGCTGGAAAGGATGAAATATTAGAAATAACTCATAAAGCTCAATCTAAAAAAATATTTGCTTTAGGAGCTTTAAAAGCTTGTAAATTTATAATTGATAAAGAAAATAATCTATATAGTATGAAAGATATATTTGACTTTTAATGGAGATTTTATGGAAAAAATAAAAATAGGGATTATAGGATATGGTAACCTTGGTAAAGGTGCTGAAAAAGCAGTAAAACTATCTGAGGACATGGAATTAATAGGTATTTTCACTAGAAGGGAAAAGTCCAAAATAGACAGTAATACACAAATTTACAATATTAGTGAATTAGAGGAATTTAAGGGTCGTATTGACGTTTGTATACTATGTGGTGGCTCAGCTACTGATTTATGGATTCAAGGCCCAGAAATAGCTAAAAACTTCAATACAGTAGATAGTTTTGACACACATGCTAAAATTCCGGAATATTTCTCACAAATAGATGAATCAGCAAAATTAGGAGATAATTTATCATTGATTTCTACTGGATGGGATCCAGGATTATTTTCTATTCACAGATTATTTTCTCAATCTATTTTACCTGTAGGAGAAACTTATACTTTTTGGGGTAAGGGTGTTAGTCAAGGCCATGGAGATGCTATAAGACAAATTAAAGGTGTAAAGGATGCTGTTCAATATACAATCCCTGTAGAAAAAGTAGTTAATGAAATTCAAAAAGGAAATATATTAAGCCTAACTACAAGGGATAAGCACATAAGAGAATGTTTTGTTGTAGCTGAAGAAGATGCAGATAAAAATAGAATAGAGAATGAAATAAAATCTATGCCTAATTATTTTGCAGATTATGATACTAATGTAAATTTTATATCGGAAGAAGAATTAAAACAAAACCATAGTGGAATGCCTCATGGAGGAAGGGTTATAAGAATAGGGAAAACTTCTGATAATATAAAGCAGGTTTATGAATTTAAACTTGATTTAGGAAGTAATCCGGAGTTTACTTCAGCGATAAATGTTGCATATGCCAGGGCTGTGTATAAATTAAATAAAGAGGGGAAAAAAGGAGCTGTAACAGTATTCGATGTTCCATTATCATATTTATCCACTCTTAGTCCGGAAGAACAAAGAAAACAACTTTTATAGAAACAAGAAAGGTTCAGTGAATTCACTGAACCTTTTAATATTTTATTATTTATCAATATGACCAGTATCGATGTTTTGTTTCTTTACAGTAGCTTGGGCTAAAGTAAGTCTAGCTATTGGAACTCTGTAAGGTGAACATGATACATAATCTAATCCTAAATTATAGCAAAATTCTATTGAAGAAGGTTCTCCACCATGCTCTCCACAAATTCCCAAATGTAACTTGTCATTTGCTTTCGTACCATTTTCAACAGCTATTTCTAACAATTTACCTACACCTTTTTGATCTAAGCTTTCAAAAGGACTTGCTGGGTAAATATCTTTTTCTTCATATTCTCCCAAGAATTTACCAGCATCATCTCTTGAAAAACCAAAGGCCATTTGAGTCATATCATTAGTACCGAAACTGAAGAAATCAGCTTCTTTTGCAATTTCATCTGCTAGTAATGCTGCTCTAGGTACTTCTATCATAGTACCAATTAAATATTCTACACTATCGGAATATTCTTCGAATATTGTGTTTATTTCATCTATTATTTCATTTTTTACATAAACTAATTCTTTTACATCACCAACAAGTGGAATCATAATTTCAGGTTTAATAGTTCTACCTTCTTTTTTATGTCTTAAAGCAGCTGTAATTATAGCTCTAGCTTGCATTCTATATATTTCCGGATAGGTAACAGCTAGTCTACAACCTCTATGACCTAACATTGGGTTTACTTCATGTAAATCTTGAACTGTATCGTTTACTTCGTCATAGGATAATCCCATATCTTTAGCTAAATTTTCGATATCTTTTTTATTTGTAGGTAAAAACTCATGTAGTGGAGGATCTAATAATCTTATTGTAACAGGTAAATCTTCCATTACTTTATAAATTTCGTAAAAATCATTCTCTTGCATTGGTCTAATTTTATCTAAAGCGGTTTTTCTTTGCTCAATTGTCTTAGATAAAATCATTTCTCTTACAGCAGGAATTCTTTCATCACTGAAGAACATATGCTCAGTTCTAGTAAGTCCGATACCTTCTGCACCAAATTTTAAAGCTTGAATAGCGTCTTTAGGTGAATCTGCATTAGTTCTTACCTTCATATCCCTAATTTCATCAACCCAATTCATAAATATTTCAAAGTTACCTGATAATTCAGGTTCAACCTTATCTACATTTCCTAAATAAATAGAACCATCATTTCCGTTTAAAGAAATTATATCCCCTTCGGTTAATACAACATTGTTGGAGCGCATAATTTTTTGTGCTTCATCTACTACAACTTCACTTGCCCCAGCTACACAACATTTACCCATTCCTCTTGCTACAACAGCTGCGTGAGAAGTCATACCACCTCTAGCAGTTAAAATACCTTCAGCAGAAATCATACCCTCAATATCTTCAGGGGAGGTTTCTTGTCTAACTAAAATAACTTTTTCACCTTTTTTAGCTGCTTCAACTGCTTCATCAGCATGGAAATAGATTTTTCCTGAAGCTGCTCCAGGGGAGGCAGCCAATCCTTTAGATATTAATTGGGCATTCTTTAATTGTTCTGGATCGAAATTTGGGTGTAATAGTTGATTTAAACTATTAGGTTCTATACGCATAATAGCTTCTTCTTTTGTAATAAGACCTTCATTAACTAAATCGACTACAATATTTAAAGCTGCTTGAGTAGTTCTTTTTCCGCTTCTTGTTTGTAGAATAAATAATTTGCCGTTTTCTATAGTAAACTCTAAATCCTGCATATCTTTATAATGTTCTTCTAGCTTATTAGCTGTATTTAAAAATTCATCATAAACTTCAGGCATAACTTCATGTAAAGTAGAGATATGTTCAGGAGTTCTAATACCTGCTACAACATCTTCACCTTGAGCATTAATTAGGTATTCTCCGAATAATTTATTTTCTCCAGTAGCAGGGTTTCTAGAGAATGCTACTCCAGTACCAGAAGTATCACCCATATTACCAAATACCATAGATTGAACATTAACGGCAGTTCCAAGAGAGTTGTTAATATTATGTAGTCTTCTATATACATTTGCTCTTGGGTTATTCCATGATCTAAAAACAGCTTCAATGGAATATTTCAACTGTAGCATAGGATCTTGAGGAAATTCGTTGCCAGTTTCTTCTACATATATTTTTTTATAGATGTTAACTAAATCTTTTAAGTCTTCGGCTGTTAATTCGTTATCTAATTCTACTTTTTTATCTTCCTTCATTTGTTCTAAAGCTGTTTCAAAATGAACTTTTGGCACATCCATAGCAACATCTGCAAACATTTGTATAAATCTTCTATAAGAATCGTAAGCAAAGCGTTCATTGTTAGTAGAATTTGACAGACCTATTACAGATTTATCATTTAAACCAAGGTTCAATATTGTATCCATCATACCTGGCATTGAAAAAACCGCTCCACTACGAACAGAGAATAGTAAAGGATTGTTTTCATCTGAAAATTTCTTGCCTAATTTTTTTTCAATTTCTTTTATATGCATGTCAACTTCTTCTAGTAATTCTGGCCATAAAGACTCATTTTCATCATAATAACGATTACAAGCTTCAGTTGTTATAGTAAATCCAGGTGGAACAGTTAATCCTAAACAAGTCATTTCCGCTAAGTTAGCACCTTTACCACCTAACAGGTTTCTCATTTCTTTGTTACCTTCACTAAAATCATATACGTATTTTTTAGTCATATTCTCACTCCTATATTTCGTTATTTATTTTTTTAAGATGTCTTATAATAATATCAGCAGTTTCTTCTATAGCTCTTTCTGAAACATCTATTATAGGGCATCCAATTTTCCTTATTACTGAATGTGCATGATCTAATTCCAATAGTATTCTATCCATATTAGAATATGAAGAATTAGGTGGAAGACCTAATGCTTGTAGTCTGGATTTTCTAATAAGGTTTAGTTTTTCTGGAGAATTAGTAAGTCCAATAATTTTTTTTGCCGGTATTTGAAATATTTCTTTAGGAACAGGTGTTTCTGGAACCAAAGGAATATTAGCAACTTTATAATTTTTATTTGCTAAATACATTGATAGTGGAGTTTTTGAAGTTCTAGAAACTCCTAAAATTGTAATATCGGCAGAAAGAACTCCTCTAGGATCCTTACCATCATCATATCGAACGGCAAAATCGATTGCATCAACTCTTTTAAAATACTGGGCATCTAAACTTCTTAAAGCTCCAGGTCGAGTTTTTGGTTCTTGACCTAATAATCTTTCTATGGCAACAATTGAAGAGGTAAGTACATCTACACCTGTTACACCTATTAAATCACAATTTTTTTTCATAGCTTCTATTAAATTTTCATCTACTAAAGAATAAAATATCAAGGTGTTTTTTATATCTTTAATATTATCAAAAATCTTATTTAAAGAAACGATATCTCTAATATGGGAAAACCGTTCAAAAATTTTTTCTTCAACATCAAATTGAGCTATTGAAGCATTAATAATTTGTTCACAGGTTTCACCAGTTGAATCTGACACTACAATAAATCTAATCATAATATATACCTCTACTTATTTTAGCTTCTAATATCATTATACAACACTTTTCATATTATTCTATTAGTTATTAAAAAAATAAGCTCTATAAATAGAGCTTATAATAAATTAATATTATTTTCTTTACATTCATCTATCATTTCTTTAGGCCAAGCACTGGCTTGAACTTCTCCTATATGGGCTTTTTGTAAGAATAACATACAAAGTCTTGATTGACCAATACCTCCACCTATAGCTTGAGGATATTTGTTTGAAATCAAGTTTTTATGAAATTCTAAACTTAATCTATTAAGATTGTTGGAAATTTCCAGCTGTTTTTTCAAAACGTCGGAATTTACTCTTATTCCCATAGATGACAATTCTAAGGCATCATTTAAAATTGGGTTCCAAACTATAATATCTCCATTTAAATTCCAATCATCATAGTCGGGAGATCTAACATCATGAGGTTTTCCAGAATTTAGTTTATTTCCAATTTTCATTAAAAACATAGAGCCATATTTTTTGCAATATTGTTTTTCCCTTTCTTCTGGTGATAGGGATGGATACTTATCCTCTAAATCTTGGCTAGTAACAATACTAATAGTATCTCTTAGAACTGGGTTGTATTTAGGGTAATGATTCTTCAACATAGTTTGAGTATCTAATAATACCTGATAAATAGTTCTTACAGTTTGTATTAAAAAAATTTCTGTTCTATCTTTATCGTCTATGGCTTTTTCCCAATCCCATTGATCGACATAATAAGAGTGGGTATTATCACAGGTTTCAGAAGCCCTTATTGCATTCATATCTGCATATATTCCACTACCAGATGGAATATTATATTCTTTTAAAGCATTTCTTTTCCATTTAGCCAAAGATTGAACAATTTCTAACTGAGTTTTTTTGTTTCCTTGACAAACATTAAAGCTTACTGGTTTTTCAACTCCAGTTAAATTATCATTTATACCTAAATTAGATTCAACGAAGAGAGGAGCAGAAACTCTAGTTAAATTTAAAGTACTAGCAAGTCGAGATTCAAAAAAATCTTTAATTAATTTTATGGCTTTTTGTGTTTCCAATAAGTTTAAATCAGACTTATAGCCATTAGGAATTACAAGATTGTACATTAATTTCCTCCTGAAAAATAATACTATAATTATACTTTAAGTAAAATAATCGGTCAACAATTTACTAAATACCAATTAAATATAATATAATTCAAAGGTATCATATGATATACTGAAATTAATTGATATTTTTATATAGAGGTGATTTAATGGCTTTAAAGATAATTGTAGATTCAGGTAGTGACATACCAAAAGAACTAGTGGAAAAATATAATTTAATTGTGCTTCCTTTAACTGTTATTTCTGGAGATAAAGAATATAGTGATGGTGTTGATATTACATCAAAAGAACTAACTGATAGAATGAAGGAAGGGGAGGTTTTTACAACTTCTCAAGTAACCTATGAGCAGTTTTATAATAAATTTAAGGAAGAAATCATAAAGGGAAATGAAATTGTATACATTGCATTATCAGCAGGTATATCTGGTTGTTATAATTCAGGTGTTTTAGCAATGAATGATATTCTAAAAGAGTATCCTGAAGCTTCGGTAGATGTAATAAATAGTAACTGTGCTTCATTAGCTATAGGACTTATTGCAATAAGAGCGGCAATATTAGTAGAAAACGGATTTGAATCTAAGTATATTATAGAAAAAATTAAATTTTTAGCTGATAATATAGAACATTATTTTACCGTAGATGATATGAAATATCTACATCGAGGTGGTAGGGTTACAGCTACTCAAAAGATACTTGGTGGAATGTTAAATATTAAGCCTATGTTAACGGTAAATAAAGAAAATGGTAAATTAGTTCCTATTGATAAGGGTAGGGGATTAAAACAAGTTTATAGAAAAATAATCTCTAGAATAAAAGAGGATACTATAAATAATGAAATACTTAAGACTCAAACAATGGCTATAGTACATTCAGATTCTCTAGAAAATGCATTGGAATTAAAAAATATGATTGCAAATGAACTAGGAATTGAAAATATAATAGTTGGAAATATTGGTTCAACAATTTCGGCTCATACAGGACCAGGGTGTATAGCTGTATTTATTAACAAAAAAGAAATAGGGGATGAAATAGATATTTTTAAATATTAAAATAGAAAAAGGAGAAATTATTTCTCCTTTTTTGATATTAATTCTAATTTTTTATTTCTAGTTAATTTTTTTATTTTTATTTCTCTTTTTAAGGCATCGCCTTTGTTATTAAAGGATTCATAATAAACTAATTTCACAGGAATTCTACCTCTAGTGTATTTAGCTCCTAGTCCTTTATTATGGGTTTCAAGTCTTTTATTTAAGTCTGTTGTCCAACCTGTATACAGTGAGCCATCTTTACATTCAAGAATATAAACGTAATTAATCATTGAATTCCTCAATCACACTAGTAATAATATCATAGGAGAAACCCTTTTGTGCCAAAGTCGAATAAATCTTATTTTTTAATTTAAATTTATCATATTTATTCTTCCAAATACTATAATTTTTTTCAATTACAGAAAGAGCATTATTATAATCCATTTCATAAGTATCACCGATAGCATCATAAAAGACCTCACTAGAAATACCCTTTAAATATAATTCATATTTAATTTTTTTAGAACTCCACTTGTTTATTTGTGATTTATTGTTATAAAATATTTTTGTAAATTCAATATCATCTATCATATTTAAATTTTTCAAATATAATATAATATTATCTATTTCTAAATCTGATGCCTTTTCTTTTTTTAATCTGTTAATGATTTCTTTTTCAGATCTAAATCTATAGCTAATAAAGTTAATAGCTACAGACAACAAATTATTAAAATTATCATATTCTACTAATTTAGTTAGTTCTTCTGAAGTAAGGGTCTTGCCTCTATACAAATTTAATTCATTATATAATTTATAATTAGCGTAAAAAATCTCACTATTATCTAAAGTAATATTAAATTGATCTTTATTATCGTCAAATTTTATTTCTTTTATAATCATAGTAATACTAAAGAATAAATAACTGGAATTAGCATAGATAAAATAAGTAGAAATGATACAATTCTTATAAATTTATTTCTTTTTTTCATAGTTCACCTCTTATGTATAAGATTTTATCATATTAATTACCATATTTAAAATTTCTATATGATAACTTGTAATTTATATTATTAATGTTAAAATATTTATTGAAAGTTGGGATGAAATGGAATTATATAGAGATAAACTATTAGTAGAATTAGGTATAAAAATATATGACTTAGAAAAAAAACATGAACGTAAAAAAGAAATAAATGAGTTAGAAGTAAGAAAACATTTAAAAGAGAAGTATATTTTATTAAAGCTAAGAGAAATAGAAATAGTTCAAAATATAAAAGTTAATAAAAACACAGATATACCTAATTGGTTACCATATATTGATTATATTGTAAAAAACGAGTATATAAATAAAGATATTTTAAAATCCAATAATGTAGACAATTCTAAAAATCTAAGAAAAATTTTTGCAAATATTAAATATCTTTTATATGAAGAATTGTATACAGAAGATAAAATATTTATTAGGGATTTACAAAGTAAAGTGGAGGCTGCGTATAAAAACAAAAATATTAAATTATTAAAATTTTATGAAAGGATTTCCTTTGATATTTTTAATAAAAAAATTTCCAATGGAAGTATTTCACAAGATGTTCTAGAGTACTCTATAAAAAAACTAGAGGAAGAAAATAAAAAAGAAGATATAAAACTAAATAAAATTAGAGAAGATATTTTTAAGAACATTGACAAATTAGATAAACTTATTAAAGAAATAAATGATATATTTTTAATGTCAATACCAGAACAAGAAGATATTTATATTATGTAGGAGGAGCTATGGCAGAATTTAAATTTGAAATTGTAGAAAACTTAGGTATACTTTCAGAAAATGCAAAGGGTTGGAGAAAAGAACTAAATTTAGTTAGTTGGAGTGAGCGTGAACCAAAGTATGATATTAGAGAATGGAATCCAGATCATACAAGAATGAGTAAGGGTGTTACTTTTACAAAGGACGAATTAATGATTTTACAAGAATTATTAAAAGAAGAATTGGAATAATTGATTTATTATAGTTCTAATGATATAATTTTGTAGATTAAATATATTAAGTTTTATGGAAGTATTAAGTACAAGGACTATTGTAGAGAGCTGTGGCTTGGTGAAACACAGTATAGTTTAAATACTGAACTTGTCCATATTATACTTAAACGGGACACCGATAAATGTATTAAAGAGGGTTTAACCAATAAGAGTGGTACCGCGAATTCAACTTTCGTCTCTTAATTAGAGATGGAAGTTTTTTATTTTGAGGAGGAAATTATGGAAAACTATAATCCTAGTGCTATAGAAAAAAAATGGCAAAAACATTGGGATGATTTTAAACCATTTAAAACAGAGATTAATAAAGATAAAGAGAAATTTTATGCATTAATAGAATTTCCTTACCCGTCAGGAGAAGGTCTTCACGTAGGACATCCTAGACCATATACTGCCTTAGATATTGTATCTAGGAAAAGAAGATTACAAGGTTATAATGTACTATATCCAATGGGATGGGATGCTTTTGGATTACCAGCAGAAAATTATGCTATAAAAAATAAGATTCATCCAGCAGTAATTACTGAAAAAAACATACAAAGATTTAAAGAGCAGTTAAAATCAATTGGACTATCTTTTGATTGGGACAGAGAAATAAACACAACAGATCCAAATTATTACAAATGGACTCAATGGATTTTTATAAAAATGTTTGAAAAGGGATTAGCTTACAAAAAAGAAATGCCTATTAACTGGTGTCCTTCTTGTAAAGTTGGTTTAGCAAATGAAGAAGTAGTTGGTGGACTTTGCGAGCGTTGTGGTGCTGAAGTTGTTCATAGAGTAAAAAATCAATGGATGTTAAAAATTACAGAATATGCCAATAGACTAATCGATGATTTAGCTGAGGTTGATTATCCGGAAAAAATAAAATCACAACAAATCAATTGGATAGGAAGATCATACGGATGTGAATTGAATTTCTCTATAAAGGATTCTGAAGAAAATATTAAGGTTTACACGACAAGACCAGATACGATTTTCGGGGCAACCTATATGGTTGTAGCTGTGGAGCATCCATTAATAGAAAAATTCAAAGATAGAATTACAAACTTAGAAGAAGTTGAGAGTTATAAAAAAGAAGTAATAAAAAAATCTGAATTCGAAAGAACGGAACTAAATAAAGATAAGACAGGTGTAGAATTAAAGGGAATAAAGGCTATTAATCCTTTAACAGGAAAAGATATTCCTGTTTATGTTTCAGACTATGTACTAATGACATATGGTACAGGTGCTATTATGGCAGTACCAGCCCACGATACTAGAGATTATGAATTTGCTAAAAAATTTAATTTAAATATTGTTGAGGTTGTTTCTGGAGGAGACATATCTGAAGAAGCCTATACCGATACTGATAAAGGAGTTTTAATAAATTCTGGTTTTTTAAATGGTCTTGAAGTAGAAGAGGCTAAAAAGAAAATTATTGAATATATAGAAGATAATAATCTAGGTCACAAAAAGACTAATTTTAAACTTAGAGATTGGATTTTTTCTAGACAAAGATACTGGGGAGAACCAATACCTTTAGTTTATTGTGACGATTGTGGATGGGTGGCTGTACCAGAAGATAAATTACCTGTAAAATTGCCAGATGTAAAAGAATACGAACCAACTGATGATGGTGAATCACCACTAGCTAAAATAGACTCTTTTGTTAATACTACTTGTCCTAAATGTGGTAAAAAAGCAAAAAGAGAAACCGATACTATGCCTCAATGGGCAGGCTCATCATGGTATTATATGAGATACATGGATCCACACAATAATGAAGAATTAGCAAGTAAAGAAAGTATTGATTATTATGGACCTGTAGATTGGTATAATGGAGGTATGGAACATACTACTCTTCATCTATTATACTCTAGATTTTGGCATAAGTTTTTATATGATATTGGTGTTGCAAATACTAAAGAGCCATATATGAAAAGAACTAGCCATGGTATGATTTTAGGAGATAATGGTGAAAAAATGTCTAAGTCTAGGGGAAATGTAATTAACCCAGACGATATTATTAGAGATTTTGGTGCAGATACATTAAGAACCTATGAAATGTTTATAGGGGATTTTGAAAAATCTGTTCCATGGTCAGAAAATGGTGTAAAAGGTTGTAGAAAATTCTTAGATAGAGTTTGGAAATTACAGGAAATTGTTGTCGATGGAGATGAATATTCTAAAGAGTTAGAATCTGCAATTCATAAAACAATAAAAAAAGTATCTAGTGATTTTGAAACTTTAAAATTCAATACTGGTATAGCACAATTAATGACCTTGTTAAATGACTTTTTAGCAAAAGGACAAATTACTAAGGAAGACTTAAAAACATTTTTAATACTATTAAATCCAGTAGCACCTCATATTACAGAAGAAATATGGGAAAGATTTAATTTTGCAGATCATATTTATCAACAAAAATGGCCAGAATATGATGAAGAGAAGACAAAAGATGATGTGATTAATTTACCAGTTCAAGTAAATGGGAAATTAAGAGCTAATATAGAAATTTCAATAGATGAGGAAGAAGAAAGTATTTTCAATAAAGCAATTGCTAACGAATCTATTAAAAAACATATTGAGGGGAAAGACATAATTAAGAAAATTTATGTAAATGGTAAAATATACAATATAGTGGTAAAATAGTATAATGAGATTATTAATATTATGTATAGGAGATTTTAATGAAAATTAATATAGTTACAGACACAACAGCTACTTTACCATTAGAATTTATAGATCAAGAAAATATAAATGTATTTCCTATTTATTATACTTTTGAAGGACAAGAATATAAGGAGCCAGATCCAACACAATATGATGTTTTTTATGAAAAATTAGTTGCAAGTAAAAATTTTCCTACAACTTCTCAGCCACCATTTGGATTGTTAATAGAGATTTTCAAGAAAGCATTGGAAGATGACCCAGATGCGGTTATTGTAATGCCAATTTCAGAGAAGTTAAGTGGAACTTATGATTCTTGCCTATTGGCTAAAGATATGATAGGCGACGATAGGATTCATATAATTAATGTTAAAACAACAACCTTAAATTTAAAAAGGATGGTTGAATATTTAGTTGAACTAAGAAAACTTGATTTATCTATTGATGAAATAATAGATAGGTTGTATCTTCATAGAAAATATCAGGAGGTATATTTTATTCCTGAAACTCTAGAGTATTTAAAAAGAGGTGGAAGACTTTCTAAAGTATCAGCTACTGTAGGAGATGTATTAAGCATAAAACCTATTATTTCAGTTCTAGACGATGGATCCTTAGGTTTGGTTGAAAAAGCAAGAGGGTATAACAAAGCAATAGCAAAAATATTGTCCTTTGTACCAGAAGATGTAAAATACATGACTATAGCATATGTATACAAAAAAGAGAAAGCCTATAAATTATATGAGGAAATGAAAAACAAATATCCAAATATAAATGTTCGAATAGAAGAAGTTTCGCCTGCAATTGGTTCTCATATTGGACCAGGGACAGTTGGTTTGCTTTTTGGAACATATTTAAATTTAAATGAGTAAAGGTCCTTAATAGGACCTTTGTTTTTGTTCTATTTTAGTATATAATATATGGGTAATAATGGAGGATTATAGATGAGACTTTCAACACGAGGAAGATATGGACTACATGCAATGTATGTATTAGGAAAAAACTATGGTTTAGAACCAATTCCTCTAAGTGAAATTTCTAAATTGACAGGTTTATCAAATAGTTATTTAGAACAATTAATTAGACGATTAAAGAAAAAGGGTTTAGTTAGTAGTGTCAGAGGATCACAAGGAGGATATTTTTTAACTAGAAATCCAGAAGATATTAGTATTGGAGAAATATTAATAGCATTGGAAGATTTTTTTGGTACAACTGAATGTTCTACTGATGAAGGTTATTGTTCTAAAGAAGGGTATTGTCCAGCAAGAGGAGTTTGGATTGAAATTTCTAAAGAATTAATAACTAAAGCCAATTCTATGAATTTAGCAGAAATGGTAGCTGGTAAATATATGAGATAATCCTCTTGTAATTCTTATATTAAATTTCAGTAGATAATTATTTATTTAATTTAATATAGGTTTACAGCCTATATTTTTTTAATATTTATTTATAATTTAAAATATTCCTTGTATGAAGGAGGTTGTGAAATGCCATTTGATGTTAGAGAGACTTTAATAAATGTTATATTTATTCTACTAACAGTTTTAATTGCCTTAGGTATTTATTATTTAATCAATATAGGAAATACTAAAGTCAGTTTAAAAAATAGATTAAGATTAGATCAAAGTTATATAAAGAGAGTTACAGTATATATACTGGTAATATTGGCAGTGTTATATATTTTTACTAAGTTTACCATAATAGGTAGTACCATTATAACTATGATAATTGCTTTAGTTGTAGCATATTTAATTAATCCCTTAGTAAAAAAACTAGAGAATAAAGGGGTAAAACGGGCATATGCAATTTTACTTGTGTATTTTTTAGTTATATTATTATTTGCTATAATTATAATACTAATTATGCCTAAATTAAGCGAGCAATTAAAAAGATTGTTATATACTTTACCGTCCTTTTTTGAAGATTTGTTTAATTCTGCATATAAATTTTTAAAGGAAAACTTTAGTGAAAATGAAACTGTACAGAACTTAATTACAGAGGCGAAGGGAACTTTTACTAAAAGTATTTCAAGCTTACAAGGAAAATTAATTGCCGGAATTTCAAATGTCGGAGAACGAGTTAGTGGAATAGCCAGCGGACTAATAAGAATTGTATTAATACCAATATTTTCTTTTTATTTTTTAATGGATAAGGAAAAATATGTTGAAGGATTTAAAAAATCAATACCAGAAAAACATAGAGAAAATATTATTTCACTCTTAAAGGATATAGATAAGGTTAATTCACAATTTGTTCGTGGCCGTTTAATAATGGCAATGGCAGTAGGTGTTCTTACAGCTATATTTTTATTTATAATGAGGATTGAATATGCACTAATAGTAGGAATTATTACTTGTGTAGCAGATATTATCCCCTATATTGGTCCGGCACTTGGGTTTATTCCCGCAGTATTAATAGCTTTTTTTGATAGTCCAATTAAAGCGCTATTTGTTGCAGTAGTTTTTTTGCTTATTCAATGGGCAGAAAACAATATTATGGCTCCAAAAATTTTAGGTACAACTATAGGATTAAACCCGATGTTGATTTTATTATGTCTGATAATTGGAGCAGGTATGTTTGGAGTACCGGGAATGATTTTTTCAGTACCGGTTGTTGCGACGATAAAAGTTGTTATTAATCATTATAAAAATGACGTAAAGAAGTTTTTTATTAAAGAAGAAAATGAAGAAGATAATATATAAGGTGAGGTTATATGAAAAAATTAGGATTAAATGAAATTAGAAAAGAATTTTTAGATTTTTTTAAAGATAAAGATCATAATATATTAAAAAGTTTTCCCTTGATTCCACAAGATGATAATAGTTTATTGTTAATAAATGCAGGTATGGCACCAATAAAAAAATATTTTACTGGGGAATTAAAAATGCCTAAAAATAGGGCTGCATCATCACAAAGATGTATAAGAACTGGTGATATAGAATCAGTTGGAAAGACTCAAAGACATGGTACTTTCTTTGAAATGTTAGGGAATTTTTCTTTTGGAGACTATTTTAAAAAAGAAGCTATTACTTGGGCTTGGGAATTTTTAACAGAAAAAATGGAAATACCTGAAGAAATACTTTGGGTTTCTGTTTATGAGGAAGACGATGAAGCTTATGATATATGGAAAAACCATATAGGTATTCCTGAAGAAAAGATTGTTAGACTAGGTAAAGAAGATAACTTCTGGGAGTTAGATGAGGGACCTTGTGGACCTTGTTCTGAAATTCACGTAGATAGAGGAATAGGCCATGGCTGTGACGATCCAAACTGT
Source organism: Miniphocaeibacter sp. (assembly GCF_049276255.1). Classification (NCBI taxonomy): domain Bacteria; kingdom Bacillati; phylum Bacillota; class Tissierellia; order Tissierellales; family Peptoniphilaceae; genus Miniphocaeibacter; species Miniphocaeibacter sp. Next base: position 22,684 of record NZ_JBASWB010000062.1, on the reverse strand, counting down.
AAACCTGGTTGTGATTGTGATAGATTTTTAGAAGTATGGAATTTAGTATTTACACAGTTCAACAAAGATTCAAATGGAGTTTACCATGATCTAGACTCACCTAATATAGATACTGGAATGGGTTTAGAAAGATTAACAATGGTATTAGAAAATGCTGACAATATTTTTGAAATTGGTTTAGTAAAAGACATTATTTCTGTAGTAGAAAATATTTCTAATAAGAAATATAAAACAGATGAAGAAGATGATGTTTCCATTAGAATTATTGCTGACCACATACGAGCTATAACATTTTTAATATATGATGGTGTAATACCAAGTAATGAAGGTAGAGGATATGTTCTTAGAAGACTTTTAAGAAGAGCTTCTAGACATGGAAAATTACTAGGTATTGAAGGAAACTTTATTGTAGAAGTAGCAAAAAAAGTTATGGAAATCTATAATACCGAATATCCAGAATTATTAGAAGATAGTGAAAGAATATTTAAAATAATAAATGCTGAAGAAAATAAATTTCAAGAAACTATAGACCAAGGTCTTAATATACTTGAAAAAATTATGGCTGAAAGTAAAAGTCAGAATTTGTCAGAAATTAACAGTAAGGATGCTTTTAAATTATATGATACCTATGGTTTTCCAATTGATTTAACAATGGAAATTTTAGAAGAAAATGATTTAAAGGTGAATTTATCTGAATTTAATAAACTAATGGAAGAACAAAGAATTAGATCAAGACTTTCTAGACACGAGGATAATATTGGTTGGTCTAATGAAATTAATGAAAGTATTGAAAACTTAACAGAAACAAATTTTTTAGGATATGAAAAAACAGAAAACAAATCAAAAATTATTAAGATATTTGTAGATGGAGAAGATGTAAATAGAATATCAAAGGGAGAAAATGGTATACTAGTAGTAGAAGAAACCTCTTTCTATGGAGAAGGAGGAGGACAAGTAGGAGATACGGGTCTTATTGAAGATAAAGATGCGAAAGCTTATGTAACAAATACTACTAAAAATTCTAACAATGCTATTTTACATCATATAAAAGTTGATAATGGTGAGTTTTCCGTAGGGGATAATGTAGAGTTAAAAGTTGATTTAATGAGAAGGAAAAATACTGTTAGAAATCATACAGCAACTCATTTACTTCACAAAGCTTTAAGAGAAGTTTTAGGAACTCATGTTCATCAAGCTGGGTCCTATGTAGGTCCAGATAGATTAAGATTTGATATAACTCATTATGAGGCTATCTCAAAAGAAAATTTAATGAAGGTCCAAGACAAAGTAAACGAAATAATTTCTTTAGGTTTACCGATTAGTTCAAATTATATGACTTTAAAAGAGTCTGAAGATTTGGGAGCAATTGGTTTATTTGAAGATAAATATAGGGATATTGTTAGAGTAATTAATATTGGAGATAAATATTCAGTAGAGCTATGCGGTGGAACTCATGCTTCATCAACTTCAGACATACAAATGTTTGAAATAATTTCTGAATCATCTGTTGCAGCAGGAATAAGAAGAATAGAAGCTATTACAGGACCGGAAGTATATAATCATTTAAAAGAAAATGAAAAATTATTAAATGATATTTCTAAGGAATTAAAGGTAGATAGAAAAGAAATTAATAATAAAATATCTTTAATACAGAAAGATATAAAATCATTAGAAAAAGAGCTTAAAAAAATTAAAAATGAAGAGAGCAAAAAGGACCTAGATTCAGTATTAGCAAATGTTAATGAAATAAAGGGAATTAAATATATTAAATACTCAGCAAAAGATATGGATATGAACACATTTAGAGAATTAGGTGATACTATAAGGGATAAGCTTGGTTCAGGAATTGTAGTAATGTCAAATACAAGTGGTAAGAAAGTTAATTTTTTAGCCTTGGTTACTAAGGATATAGTTGAAAAAAATATTTCTGCAGGAAATATAGTAAAAGAAGTAGCTATTTTAACAGGTGGTAATGGTGGAGGAAGAAAAGACTTTGCCATGGCTGGTGGAAAAGATGTAACTAAAGTTAAATTTGCAATGGATTCAGTAGATGAAATTTTAGAATCAATAATAAAATAGGAGGAAAAATGAGAAAAGAAGATAATAATATCAACAAAACCGTAATGTTTGAACCACAAAAAGAAGAATCAAAGTCCGTTAAAGAAATTTTGAAATCTGTTTATAACCTATTAGAAGAAAAAGGTTATAAACCTGTAAATCAAATTATAGGATATATATTATCAGACGACCCAACTTATATTACAAGTCATGGAAATGCAAGAAATATTATTAGACAAATCGACAGAGATGATTTACTTGAAGAACTATTAGAATTTTATTTGAAAGAGAATAATATAAAATAATTAATGAAATATAGCGAATTAGGAAACACAGGTATTATAACTTCAAATATTTGTTTTGGTAGCTTAACTATGACGCCCTTTCAAAGTAATTTAACTATAAAAGAAGGGGCGTATTTAATAGAGCATGCTTTTAATAATGGGATTAATTTTATAGACACAGCTCAATTATATGACAATTATTATTATATAAGAGAGGCATTAAAAGGATTTAGTAGAAATGATTTAATCATCTCTACTAAATCTTATGCATGGAATAGAAAATTAGCTGAAGATGCATTAAAAGAGGCTCTAAATGAATTAAATACAGATTATATAGATATATTCCTACTACATGAACAGGAGTCAGAATTAACAATTAAAGGGCATTATGAAGCTTTGGAATTCTTCATGGAGGCTAAAAATAAGGGATATATTAGGGCCCTGGGATTATCTACTCATAGAATAAGTGGAGTTCTAGGAGCTAATAAATATCCTGAGCTAGAGTTAATTCATCCAATTTTAAATAAAGATGGACTTGGTATTGGCGATGGTAATGTTACTGAAATGATTAAAGCATTAGAGGAATCAAAAAAACTTGGCAAGGGTATTTACAGTATGAAGCCGTTAGGTGGAGGTCATTTAATTAAGGATATTGAGAAATCTTTCAAATTTTTAAATAAGCTAAAATTTATAGATTCTATTGCTGTTGGAATGCAAAGTATTGAAGAAATAGATTGTAATATATCTTTAATTAACAATGGAGTTTATCCTGAAGAACTAAAGGAAAAGTTACTTTCAAAACGAAGGAAATTAATAATTGAAGAGTATTGTACTGCTTGTGGAAATTGTGTACAAAGATGTAATCAAGATGCATTAAAAATTCTAAATGGAGTGTCTACTGTTGATTATAATAAATGCGTTTTATGTGGATATTGTGCTACAGTTTGTCCAGATTTTTATATAAAGGTGGTCTAATGGAAAGATATATGGGTTTAGATATAGGTGATAAGACAATAGGTGTTGCAATTAGCGATCCTTTCTTTATTACGGCACAGGGCTATAAAACGATATTTAGAACAAATGATAAAGATGATATAAAAGAACTTTTAAAAATAATTGAAGAAAATAATATTATAAAAATAATTGTCGGACTACCTAAAAATATGAATAATACAATAGGTCCTCAGGCAGAAAAAGTTTATAAATTTTGTGAAAAATTAAAGAAAGCTATTTCTGCAGAAATAGTTTTTCAAGATGAAAGATTAACTACAGTTTCTGCTGAAAGAACATTAATTGAAGGAAATGTAAGAAGAAAAAAAAGAAAAAAATTAATAGATATGGTTGCAGCAACTTATATTCTTCAAGCATATTTGGATATGTATTAGGAGGAGCAATGGAGATTATAGAACTTTATGATGAGTCAGGTAACTTGCATAAATATGAGCTATTAGATACTTTTGGAATGGATGATAATGATTATGCTGCTCTTTTAACTACAAATAAAGAAGATAATACTATATATATATTTAGAATAAAAAGAGCTAATAATGGAGAAATAATTTTAGAAGGCATAGAAGATGAAGAAGAATTAAAAGATGCTGTGGAAATATATGAAAAATTAAAAGGAGAAAGAATTCAGTAGAATAGGAGGGTTTATGGATTTAAATAATTTAAAACAAATATTAACAGAAAATGGTTATAAAGTAACAAAACAAAGAGAAGTTATTTTTCAAGCCTTGTTAGAAAATGATGAATCCCACTTAAGTCCTGAGGAACTACATGAAATAGTTAATAAAATAGATAAAGACATTGGAATAGCAACAGTTTATAGAACTTTATTGTTATTTGAAGAACTAGATATAGTTTACAAATTGGATTTTGATGATAATAGATATAGATACGAACTTGTTTCAGATGGAGAAAAACATCAACATCATCATTTAATTTGTACAAATTGTAGTAAGGTTGAAGAAGTGAAATATGATTTATTAGATAATATAGAAGAAGATATAGAAAAAACTTATAATTTTAAAATTCAAAATCATGTTTTGAAATTTTTTGGACTGTGCTCCGAATGTCAATCTAAAGAAATTGAACAAGGAGATTTGAATGGCACCAAAAAAACAAAATAAATTAAAAATTATACCTTTAGGCGGGGTTTCTGAAATTGGTAAAAATATGACTGTCGTAGAATTTGGAAAAGATTTAATTATAGTCGACAGTGGTTTAACTTTTCCAGATGATAATATGCCTGGAGTAGATTTAGTTATACCAGATACAGATTATTTGGAAAAAAACAAAGAAAAAATTAGAGGAATTGTTGTTACACATGGTCATGAAGACCATATAGGAGCAATTCCATATATATTAAGGAATTTTGATGTTCCAGTATATGGAACTAAATTAACAATTGGCTTAATAAAAGCAAAATTAAATGAACATGGGTTAAGTAAAAAAAATCTGAAGATAGTTGAAAAAGGAAGCTCAATAAAATTAGGTATTTTTTCTGTAGAATTTATACAAGCTAGTCATAGTATACCGGATTCTGTTAGTTTTGCTATTACTACACCTATAGGAGTTATTTTTTTCACAGGTGATTTTAAAATAGATTTTACTCCAATCGATGGAGATGTAATGGATTTAACAAGAATAGCAGAGTTAGGTAAAAAAGGTGTTTTAGTATTACTTGCAGAAAGTACAAATGTGGAAAGACCTGGATATACCTTAAGTGAAAAATCTGTTGGAGAAACTTTTATAGACTTATTTTCAAAAGCAAAATCTAGAATAGTTGTAGCAACCTTTGCTTCAAATGTTCATAGAATACAACAAGTTATTAATGCGGCAGAACATTATGGTAGAAAAATTGCATTATCGGGAAGATCAATGGTAAATATTGTTTCCGTTGCAAGGGAATTGGATTATTTAAAAGTAAAAGATGATACATTTATTGAATTAAAGGATATAGATAAGTACAAAGGCAATAAAATAGTTTTATTGACTACAGGAAGTCAAGGTGAGCCTATGAGTGCTTTGACAAGAATGGCTTATGGAGAGCATAGGAAAGTACAATTAGTTCCAGAGGACACAGTAATTATTTCGGCTTCCCCAATACCAGGAAATGAAAAAACAGTATCTTCAATAATAAATAAATTAACAGAAATAGGTGTTAATATTATATATGATACATTGGCAGATGTTCATGTTTCTGGGCATGCTTGTCAAGAAGAATTAAAGTTAATTCATACTCTATTAAAGCCTAAATTCTTTATTCCTATCCATGGTGAATATAGACATTTAAAAAAACACGCGGAACTGGCAGAAAGTTTAGGAATGAAGAAAAAAAATATTTTCATAGGTAAAAATGGTAATACTTTTGAATTTACTAAACGTACAGGAAAACTTGTAGAAACAGATTATGCAGGTAATATACTAGTAGATGGATTAGGAATAGGCGATGTTGGAAATATTGTTCTTAGAGATAGAAAACATCTTGCAGAGGACGGATTAATAGTTGTAGTAATAACTGTAAATAAGGATACTGGTGAGATTATTTCTGAACCTGATATTATTTCTAGAGGATTTGTTTATGTAAAAGAAAATACTAATTTAATGGAAGAAGCAAAATTAGTGGCAGAAAATGCTTTATCCGTTTGTAGAAATAAAAATATAAAAGATTGGACTACAATTAAAAATAGTGTTAGAGAAAATCTGAAAAAATATGTTTATGGTAAAATCAAAAGAAAACCAATGATATTACCAATAATTATTGAAGCATAGGAGGTTTTTATGGACTTAGTATCAAAAGCAAAAGACTTAGGAATTGAAATATCAAAAAGTGATAAATTTATTGAGTATAAAAATCTATATAATGAAGTTTATAAAGATGAAAAAAATAAAGATATGATAGATGACTTTAGAAAAAAAGTTATGGATTATCAATTAAATTATGTAAGTCAGGGAAAAGAATCAGAAGAAGAAGTAAAAAAATTAGAAAACTTACAAAATATTATGATGATGAACCAAGACGTAGGGAAGTTTCTAATAGCAGAAGCTAATTTTTCTATTGAATTAAAGGAAATTTATGATGCTATAGAAAAGGAATTAGAATTAGATTAATGATTGTAAATAAAGTTGTTGAAGAATATATTAGAAAAAAGTCACAAACTGACAATAAATTATTAAGAGAAATTGAAGAATTTGCATTAAAGAACAATATTCCTATAATAGAGCCGGAAGTAAGAAATTTTCTAGGAATGATTGTAAAAATAAAAAAACCTTGTAAAATATTAGAAATAGGAACTGCTATAGGATATTCATCTATAATAATGAAAATGGCATCTAAAGATTCTAAAATTACTACAATTGAAATTAATGAAGATAGTTTCTTAGAAGCTAAATTAAATATTGAAAAATTTGGCTTTGAGAAAGATATTCATTGTATACTTGGCGATGCAAATGAAGTTATTGAATTATTAGAAGATGAATATGACTTAATTTTTATTGATGCTGCAAAAGGCCAGTATATAAATTTTTTTGAAAAAACAATCGATAAATTAAAGGTTAATGGAGTTTTAGTATCTGATAATATTTTGTTTCGTGGCATGGTAGCAGAAGAAAAATATAAGACGACTAGACATAGAAAAATTACAATTGTTAAAAGATTAGACGAATATATTGATTTATTAATTAATGACAAAAGACTATCATCATCTATTGTACCAATAGATGATGGCATGATGATAACTTATAGAAATGAATAGATATAAAAAGTATTATAAAAAATAAATGATATGAAACTATATATCATTTATTTTTTTGTAGTATAATAGTTTAGGATATACTACAAAAATAGGGGGATATTTTGAAAAAAGTAGAATTATTAGCTCCAGCAGGAGATTTAGAAAAATTAAAAATTGCAATAATGTATGGTGCTGATGCAGTATATTTAGCAGGAGAGGCATTTGGAATGCGTACAGCTTCTAAAAATTTTAATGAAGAACAATTAAAAGAAGGTGTAGAATTTGCACATAGTAGAAAGAAGAAAGTATATATTACTTTAAATATAATTCCACATAATGATGATTTAGATGGACTTGAAGAATATGTTCAGTATTTAATAGATATTAATGTTGATGCTGTAATAGTATCAGATCCGGGAATATATTCAATAGTTCGAAGTATCAGTGAAGATTTGGAGGTACATTTATCCACTCAAGCATCGGTTACAAATTATAAGACAGTTAAGTTTTGGGAAAAAATGGGCATTAAACGAATAGTTTTAGCGAGAGAATTATCACTAGAGGAAATAAAAAGAATAAAAGAAGAAGTTCCAAATATGGATTTAGAGGTTTTTGTTCATGGTGCAATGTGTATATCCTATTCTGGGAGATGTTTATTAAGTAACTATATGACAGGTAGAGATGCTAATAGAGGAGATTGTGCACAGGCTTGTAGATGGAAATATCATTTAGTGGAAGAAAAAAGACCTGGAGAGTATTATCCTATAGAAGAAACAGATAAAGGTACTTTTATATATAACTCAAAGGATTTATGTATGATTGATTCCTTAGATGACTTAATTTCATCAGGCGTTGATAGTTTAAAAATAGAAGGTAGAGTAAAAACACAGTACTATGTAGCTACAGTTATAAGAAGCTATAGAATTGCTATAGACGCTTATTATAATGGAGATTTTACTAAAGAATTAGCCGATTATTTATTAAATGAAATTAAGAAGTCTAGTCATAGGGATTTTACTAAGGGTTTTTTCTATAATAAACCTACAGCAGAAGATCAGTTATATACCTCCAGTTCATATACAAGAAATTATGATTTTGTAGGTATAGTGCTAGATTACGATGAAAATACAAAAATAGCAACTATTGAACAAAGAAATAGAATTTTCAAAGGAGATAAATTAGAGGTATTTGGACCGGAAAAAGATTATTTTGAGTTTGAAATGGGGACCATGATAAATGACGAAGGAAAAGAAGTAGATGTAGTTCCTAGAGCAAGAGAGATATTTAAAACTAAAATAGATTTTTCAGTAAAACCATGGTATATGATAAGAAAAAAATTATAGAACTAGAAACTAGATTGTAAGTAAACTTTTATAATCTAGTTTTTTTATTGTAAAATTTGATATACTGTAAATAAAATAATCGTGATTACTAAAATTATCAAAAGGAGAAGGAAATGGAAAGAATAAAATTAATTGAAAAAGATAATAATATTATTTTATTTACTTGTCAGAATGATAAATCTCTTGAAGTATTAAGAAAAGAAAAGATATTAGTAAATAAAAAAAGTTATATAGAAAATAGTTTTGGAGTAATTTCAAATATTTTTATTAGAGGGTATGATTGGTTTGTTAAAGAAGCAGAAAAAAGAGTAAAAAGACCGGATTATGCACAGTATCATATTTGGTGTAGTACAAATGCAGAAAATTGTATGAAACCTATTGAAAATGAAGTTATTTATATAATTGAAGTACCTAAAGAAAACGTAATTTTATTTGATTCGGTAAAATGGGACTATGTACTTAATTTAAGATATGTTCCAAAGGACAATAATGACCACAATAATTATATTAATAGTTTAAAGAAAAAGGGAATTAAAAGTGAGTATGATATATTTGATGATTCAAAAGGTAATTTAAACTTAATTGAAAGACAAAAGATAATAGACAGTTGGCCGAGAATTTTTGATATAAAAAATACTCCAGCTCATTTTATACAAGCTAATATTTGGGAAATTAGAGAAGAATGGATAAGGGATATTATATATTTTAGAGAAAACATACCTAAAAAATATTTTAAATAATTATTTAGTATATTAATATATATCAAAAAATATAAATATGATGTTTTATTTTTTCTTTTATGATAGAATATTGTCACAAGATAATCATGATTATTATAAAATCGTAATTATTTTTTGCGATAAATTATTAAAAATTTAACAAGGAGGGAAGAATGAAGAAAAAAAAGTTTAATTTAAAAAAAGAAAGCATATTTATAGTTTCTATGTTACTAGTATTTGCAATTGTACTTTGGGGATTATTACATACATCTAGTTTTGAAAGTACTGCAAATACAGTATTTAACTTTTTATCTGGTAATTTTAGTTGGCTTTATACTTTGGCTATGACATCTTTTGTAGTTTATGTATTATGGCTTGGATTTTTTAGTAAGTATAAAAATATAAAATTAGGACCAGATGATTCGAAGCCGGATTATAAAACTATTACTTGGTTTGGAATGTTGTTTTCAGCTGGTATGGGTATAGGACTAGTATTTTGGGGAATAGCAGAACCACTTAGTCATTATTTACAGCCTGCTGCAGGAATTGAAGCTGCATCATTGGAAGCGTCTAAATTTGCAATGGAGAAATCGTTTTTACATTGGGGATTACATCCTTGGGCTAATTATTGCATTATAGGATTAGGATTAGCTTATATGCAATTTAGGATGAAAAAACCTGCCTTAGTTAGTAGTATATTCATTCCTTTATTAGGTGAAGAAAAAACAAAAGGAGGAATTGGAAAATTAATAGATATTTTAGCAGTGTTTGCTACTGCAGGAGGAATGGCTACATCTTTAGGGTTAGGTACATATCAAATAAATAGTGGTTTAAATTATCTGTTTGGAATTCCGGAAAATACTACAGTTCAATTAATAATAGTAATAGGAATAACTATTATATATACCGGAACAGCAGTAGCTGGAATAGATAAGGGTATAGCAGCAATATCTAATTTAAATATGATATTAGTAGCTATTCTATTACTGGGTTCTTTTGTATTTGGACCTACGGTTAAAATTTTAAGTATTTTTATTGAGAGTACAGGATTATATTTACAGAGATTTTTAAGTAGTGCTTTAGAAATGGGAGCGTTTAATGAGGATACTTGGTATAGTGGATGGACAATTTTTTATTGGGCTTGGTGGATTTCTTGGGCTCCATTTGTTGGAGTTTTTATTGCTAGAATTTCAAGAGGAAGAACTATAAAAGAATTTGTAGCAGGAGTTTTATTAGTACCGGCAATATTATCTTTTTTATGGTTTGCAATATTTGGTGGTATAGATTTTTCTGTAGACATTGCTATTTTAACTGAGGCAGCAAAGAATACAACAACAGCATTTTTTATAGTAATGAATGAGATACCTTTTGGAACAATATTATCTATAGTAACAGTAGTTTTACTATTTACATTTTTTATTACATCAGCAAACTCAGCAACTTTTGTTCTCGGTATGCTATGTGATGAGGGAAAACTGGAACCTAATAAAATAAAAATGGGAGTTTGGGGTGTTTTAATATCAGCTTTAACTTTAGCATTAATGTTAGGTACTAGTAATGGATTAAATATGTTACAAACAATTTCAATTGTAGCAGCTTTTCCATTTATATTTATAATGTTTTTTGCCATGTATGCATTGAAAAAAGCATTGGACAAAGACCCATATACAATTGAATTAGAAAGACAAAAGAAAATAGCAAAAGAAAAAGCGGCAGCGTTAAAATAGGAGGATATTATGAAAAAACTTGAAATAGGAAACTTTCATGTAAAAGATGTAGTTTTTGGAGATGAAACTACCTATAAAGATGGCTTACTTATTATTAATAAAAAAGAAGCAATGGATTATATTTTAGAAGATGAACATATTACGTCCCTTGATTTGAAAATAGCAAAACCTGGGGAAGATATTAGAATAGTTCCAGTAAAAGAAGCAGTAGAACCTAGAATTAGACCAGATGGAAGAGCTTTGTTTCCTGGTGTAACTGGTGATTTAGCTCCAACAGGAGAAGGTAGAGTACACGCCTTAAAAGGAGTTAGTGTATTAGGAGTAGGTAAACATTATGGAAGTTTTGGTGATGGACTTGTTGATATGGGTGGAGAAGGTCAGAAATATACTTTATTTGGTCAATTAATAAATGTAGTTTTAATTGCAGATACCGATGAAGAAGAAGAAAGATTTGAGCAACAGAAAAAAAATCATGCAATTAGATGGGCTGCACATAAATTAGCAGAATATATTGGTAGAGCTGTTAAGGATTTAGAACCAGAAGATAAAGATATATACGAGTTTGAAGGCGTTACTAAAAGAAATGAAAAGGTAAATGACTTACCATCTGTAGTATTAGTAATGCAACCTCAATCTCAAATGGAAATGATGGGTTATAATGACTTAATTTATGGATGGGATATGAACCATTATGTTCCTACATTTATTAATCCTAATGAAATTTTAGATGGAGCTTTAATCTCAGGTAGCTTTATGCCATCTTCATCAAAATGGTCAACATATGAAATGCAAAACTTTGAAACTATAAAAGAACTTTACTCAAGACATGGTAAAGAAATAAATTTCCTAGGAGTAATACTATCAAATTTAAATGTTTCTTTGGAACAGAAGGAAAGATCAGCTATATTTGTAGCAAACATTGCAAAGTCATTAGGAGCAGATGGCGCTATTGTTACTGAAGAAGGCTATGGTAATCCAGATGTTGATTATATAAGATGCATAGTAGCTTTAGAAGACGTAGGAGTAAAAACTGTAGGAATTAGTAATGAATGTACAGGAAGAGATGGACAATCTCAACCATTAGTAGTTTTAAATGAAAAAGCCAATGCGTTGGTATCAACAGGAAATGTTTCAGATTTAATAGAACTTCCAGCATGTAAAACAGTATATGGTGAATTAGCTGCTTTAGGAAGGGACGGCTTGTCTGGTGGTTGGGAAGGCGATGAGAAACTAGGACCTTCTGTGAGAGAAGATGGCTCAATTATATTAGAGAATAATGCTATGTTTTGCGGTGATGGAATTAGTGGTTGGTCTGTAAAAACCGTTAAAGAATTTTAGGAGGATAACATGAAAAAAGTTGTACATTATATAAATCAATTCTTTGCTGGTATTGGTGGAGAGGACAAGGCAGATATAAAACCTGAAATACGAGAAGGTGTTGTTGGACCAGGAGTAGAACTTAATAAAAAATTAAATGCTGAAGTTACTCATACCATCGTATGTGGAGATAATTATTTTGGAAGTAATACTGAAAAAGCGATTGATGAAATCTTAAAGATGTTAGAAGGATTAGAATTTGATGCTTTCGTAGCTGGACCAGCATTCCAAGCAGGTAGATATGGTGTTGCATGTGGAAATATCTGTAAGGCTGTTCAAGATAAATTCAATGTTCCAGTTATTACATCAATGAATATTGAAAATCCTGGAGTTGAAATGTTTAAATCGGATTTAATAATATTCAAAGGTGGTAAATCAGCTGCTTCTATGAGAAAAAACATAGCTCCAATGGCAGACTATTTAAATAGAATTCTAGAAGGAAAAGAATTGAAATCTGCTGATGAAGAAGGGTATTTTTCAAGAGGAATTAGAAAACAAGTTTGGTTAGAAGAACCTGTAAAAGCTTCTAAACGTGGTGTTGATATGTTAATAAAGAAATTAAAAGGAGAAGAATATCAGACAGAATTAGTAATAGAGGCAAAAGAAATTATTCCAATGGCAGATCCTATTAAGGACCTTAAAAAAGCTAATATAGCAGTAGTGACAAGTGGTGGAATTGTACCAGTTGATAATCCAGATAGAATTCAATCAGCATCTGCTACAAGATGGGGTAGATATGATATTTCTAATATGGATAGATTAAAAAGTGGAGAGTTTAAGACCATACATGCAGGCTTTGACCCAGAAGCAGCAGACAATGATCCTAATAGAATAACACCTATAGATGTTTTAAAAGAAATGGAAAAAGAAGGGGTATTTGGAAGATTACATCCTTATTTCTACTCAACTGTAGGAACAGGAACTACTCAAGCTGAAGCATCACGAATGGGTAAAGAGATAATAGAATATCTTAAAGAAGATTCAGTAGATGGTGTAATACTTACATCTACGTGAGGAACTTGTACACGTTGCGGTGCAACTATGGTAAAAGAAATAGAAAAAGCTGGCATACCTGTAGTACAAATGTGTAATCTAATACCTGTGGCTCAGACTGTTGGAGTTAATAAAATTGTACCAACAATATCAATACCTTATCCTTTAGGAGATCCTACAACTCCAGAAGAAGTTCAACATAAATTAAGATATGATAGAGTTAAAAGAGCTTTGGATGCATTAACTGTAAAAATAGAAGAACCCACAATATTCTAATGTTAAAAAATAGGCAAGACTAGTTCTTGCCTATTTTTTATGATATATTATCCTTAGTATAAAGATCTATAGTGGAGGAATATTTTGAATAAAGAAGAATTAATTAAAGAAAGAAACAAAAAAATTCAAAAGAAAAGAAAAATAGAATATTTTATTGATGCAGCAAGACAAATAATAGATAATGAGAGTATTCAAAATATTACAATAAGAAAAGTTGGAGAACTGGCTGGATATAATAGTGCTACAATATATAAATACTTTGATGATTTAAATCATCTTAAATTTTTTGCAGCAATGACTTATTTAGAAGACTACATTGATGAAATTCCTAACTATATTAAGGATGTAAATAGTAGTAAAGAAATATACTTTAAAGTATGGGACTGTTTTATAGATAAGTCCTTTGATATACCAAATATTTATCAAGCTTTATTTTTAGCTGAATTAAAAAAAGATATGGAATTATATGTAGAGGAGTTTTACAATATTTTTCCTTTAGATATAAAAAAACATCCTGCATATATACAAGAAATGTTACGCTCAAATTCATTAAATAGAAGATCAAAGATACTAATGGATAAATGTGTAGAAGAAGGATTGATAAATGAAGAAAATGCCGGTATGGTAGATGATATAATTATAAGTGTGTATGAAAATTATTTAGGAAGAGTATATAAAAAATTAATTCCAGCAAATGAAGCAAAAAGAATAGTAGAAAAATATATGAGGGAAATTTTTAATAGATTTTCTTAAAAGTTAATAAAAAATCAAGGTTATTTTAGAAAATAGAAGTAAAAATACCAGTTACTTCTATTTTTATTTTAAATCATATAAAAATAGTATGGGATTCTTTTTCATTGCTATAATCTATGATACAATTATGTTCGTATTATAGAATAATAGAAAAATAAGAGGTAGTATTTTGATAGAAAAAAAATATTTAATTCAAACTTACGGCTGTCAAATGAATGAACACGATTCAGAAAAGATAGCTTATATTTTAGAAAATTTAGGATATATTAAAACAGATAAAGTTGAAAATGCAGATTTTATAATTTACAATACATGTTTAGTTAGAGAAAATGCTGAACTTAAAGTTTATGGTCAATTAGGTTCATTAAAACCGTTGAAAAAAGAAAAACCTGAAATGATAATTGCAGTATGCGGCTGTATGATGCAAACAGGAGAAGCTAAGGAAATAATACAGGAAAAATATAAACATGTAGATATTATTTTTGGTACTAAGAATATATCTAGTTTACCTTCTCTTATAAATAGACATTTATCAACAGGGAAGACAGTAGTAGATATTGAAGATAGAGATTTAATTGATAATCAAATTGATATGATTCGAGAACATCCATTTATAGGTTATGTAAATATTATGACAGGGTGTAATAATTTTTGTACTTATTGTATAGTTCCATATGCTAGAGGAAGAGAAGATAGTAGAAGTCCTGAAAGTATACTTAAAGAAGTTAATGATTTAGCCAAAAAGGGTTATAAAGAAATTACATTGTTAGGACAAAATGTCAATTCATATGGAAAAAACTTATCAAATCCTATATCATTTCCAGATTTACTTAGAATGATTAATAAAGTTGAAGGTATTGAAAGAATTAGATTTTTAACAAGTCATCCAAAGGACTTATCAGATGATTTAATTGATGCTATGGCAGAATGTGATAAGGTATGTGAAAATTTACATTTACCTTTTCAAGCAGGTAGTAATAAAGTTTTAAAAGAAATGAATAGAAAATATACACAGGAAGATTATTTATTATTAGTAAAAAAACTAAAAAATAAAATTCCTAATATTACTTTATCTACAGACATAATAGTTGGATTTCCTGGAGAAACAGAAGAAGATTTTGAAGAAACATTAAAAGTTGTCAAAGAAGTTGAGTATGATCAAGGTTTTACCTTTATTTATAGTAAAAGAGAAGGAACAAAAGCGGCAACTATGGAAAATCAAGTAGAAAGAAGTATTTCACAGAAAAGATTTGAAAGACTACTTGAACTTATGTATGGAATATTTTATAAAAATAATGAAAAAGAATTAGGAAAAACATTAGAAGTTTTAGTGGAAGGGCCAAGTAAGAATAATGAAGAGGTTCTAACAGGAAGAACTAGGGGTTATAAACTTGTACATTTTAAAGGTGATAAAGGTTTAATAGGAAAACTAGTAAATGTAAAAATTACTGGACACAATTCTTTTTCTTTAAGTGGTGATTTAGTATAGGTGGTAAAATGAATAATTACACTCCAATGATTAAGCAGTATTTAGAAATAAAAGAAAAGAACAGAGATAGTATTTTATTTTTCAGATTAGGGGACTTTTATGAAATGTTCTTCGAAGATGCAATTATTGCATCTAGAGAGTTGGAAATTGTATTAACGCAAAGAGATTGTGGTGGTGGAGAAAAATGTCCAATGTGTGGTGTTCCATACCATGTTTCAGATGTATATATTTCTAAACTTGTTTCAAAAGGTTATAAGGTAGCTATTTGTGAGCAATTAGAGGATCCTAGAAAAGCTAAAGGTCTAGTAAAAAGAGATATTATTAGAATTGTTACACCAGGAACAATAATAGATGATAGTGTTTCTGAAAAAGGTGACAACAATTATTTAATGTCATTATATATAGATGAAAAAAACATAGGGATTTCATATTGTGATGTATTAGAAGGCATTATTAATTTTACTAAATTAAGGTTTTCTAACTTAAATGATGTAAGAAAAAGTATTGAAAATGAAATTAGTAGAATTAATCCTTCAGAAATAGTAATTAATGAAAATAAGATTATTCATAATGAAATTATTGAAAATTTGTCAGCTAGTAATAATTTATTGTTTACAAAAGTTGATAAGGTATCTATTGAAGATTCAAAAAAAATAATACAAGAAAAACTTAATATTAATATAGAAGAATCTGAATATAATGATGAAGCTTATATTGGAGCTATAGCAAGTATATTGAATTATATATACAATTATCAAGAAGAACGATTACAACATCTAAATAATATTAATTTTTATGAAATAGACAAATTTTTAAATATTGATTCACATACGATTGTAAATTTAGAAATACAAAAAACTTATTTACTGGAAATAAAAAAGGATCCTTATTTGATGTTTTAAATAAAACTAATACTTCTATGGGGTCTAGATTGCTTCATAATTTTTTAGAAATGCCACTAATGGAAAAAAACAAGATTTTAGAACGTCAATTAATAGTTGAAAAGATTTTTGAAAATAGAAAATTACAGGAGTTATTGACTAATTCATTAAAAGATATTTATGACTTAGATAGAATCGTTGGCAAATTATCCTATGGAAGAGCAAATGGTAGGGATTTAATTGCACTGAAATTATCAATTTCTAAAATTCCTAATATTATAAAGGATTTAGAAGAAACAAATGATATTGTTTTAAAAAAACTAGCAAAAGAAATTGATAGTTTAGAGGATATATGTAGCTTAATTGATAAGGCTATTATAGATGAACCACCGTTAACAATAACAGAAGGAAACCTTATAAAAATTGGATTTAATGAAGATTTAGATATTATTAGGAACAATAAAATTATTGGAAAACAAAAATTAATTGAATATGAAAAAAATGAAAAAGAAAAAAATAATATAAAGAATTTAAAAATAGTATTTAATAAAAAGTTAGGATATTTTATAGATGTAACTAAAGGAAATTTAAAAAATGTTCCGGATTATTATATAAGAAAACAAACTTTGACTAATTCTGAAAGATTTATAACTGAAGAACTAGAAAATATTCAAAATTTAATATTAAGTTCTGAAAATGAAATTTTTGATAAAGAATATGAGATTTTTAATAATATTAGAGATATTATTTTAGAAAATGTAGATAGATTAAAAAATACTTCTAATATATTGTCCTATTTAGATGTATATAATTCATTGGCTAAGGTAGCATATGCTAACGACTATGTTAAGCCAACAATTAATAATATTGGAATTATAGATATTGTTGGAGGAAGACATCCTGTAGTAGAGCAAAGTATTGGAAGAAGTAATTTTATTTCCAATAATGTTAACATAGGAAGTGGATTTAATAATATACAAATTATTACAGGACCAAATATGAGTGGAAAGTCCACTTATTTAAGACAGGTTGCTATATTGGTAATTATGGCTCAGATTGGTTCCTTTGTCCCTGCAGACTCGGCTAATATTTCCATAGTCGATAAAATTTTTACTAGAATAGGTGCTTCAGACAATTTATATAAAGGTGAAAGTACTTTTATGGTAGAAATGAATGAAGTGAGTAATATAATCACTAACTCTACAAAGGATAGTCTTTTAATACTAGATGAGGTAGGTAGAGGTACGAGTACTTTCGATGGCCTTAGTATAGCTTGGGCAATTGTAGAGTATATTAGTACCAAAATTAAGGCTAAGACACTATTTGCAACACATTATCATGAATTAACGGAACTTGAAAATAAATTAGACAATGTTATAAATTTACAAGTACAAATTGAAGAATATAAAAATGAAATTATATTTTTAAGAAAGATAATTAAAGGAAAGACAGATAAGAGCTACGGTATAGAAGTAGCGAGATTAGCAGGACTTCCTAAAAGCTTAACAGATAGAGCAAAGCTTATATTAAAAAATATAGAATCAAAAAATGAAGATACAGATTTTAATATAATGGAGAATTTTATTGAAGAATCACAAATGGATATGCAAGACATAAAAAGAGATGAATTTATAGACTCTTTGATAAAAATAGATATTAACTCATTATCTCCAATTGAAGCATTGACCATATTAAATGAATTTATAGAAAAAGCAAAGGATTTATAGGTATTGATATGATTCAGATTTTATCAAATGACACTATTCAAAAAATTGCTGCAGGAGAAGTTATTGAAAAACCTAGTTCCATAGTAAAGGAATTAGTTGAAAACTCTATAGATGCTGAAGCCACCAATATTGTAGTTGAAATAAAAAATGGTGGTTTAGATTTTATTGAAGTGTTAGATAATGGAAAGGGTATTGTAAAAGATGAAATTGAAATTGCATTTAAAAGACATGCAACTTCAAAATTAAATAGTTTTAATGATTTATATAATTTACAATCTTTAGGTTTTAGAGGCGAGGCATTAGCTAGTATTGTTTCAGTTAGCAAGGTTACAGTATCTACTAAAACAAGTGAAGATAAGTTAGGAAATAAAGTATACTTTGAAGATGGTAAAAAAATAGAAGAAAAACCTATTGCTAAAAATGTTGGAACAAGCATAATTGTTGAAGATTTATTTTATAATGTACCTGTTAGAAAGAGATTTCTAAAAAGTAAAACTACTGAAGCTAACAATATAACAAACTTAATGTATAAACTAGCTATAGGTAATTATGGAATAGGCATAACATATATAAAAGATGATAAATTAATTTTTGAAACAAAAGAAAAAGAAGATTTAAATTCTGTTTTAACAGAATTATTTGGTATGAGTATTGTTAACAATCTTTTAGAATTTAATTTAAAAGGTAGAGATTATAGCATTAATGGTTATATATCCAATAATAAGTATTATAGGGCAAACAGAGCATTACAATATATATATAAATGGAAGATATATAGAAAGTAAAGAAATTCGAGAAGCTATAGAAAGTTCTTATAAAGCAGTAATTCCAAATGGTAGATTTCCAATTTTTCAGATTTTTATCAATATTAATCCAAAACATATAGATGTAAATATTCATCCAAACAAAGAAAAAGTTCAAATTACAATTTTAGATGATATTTTAAATGATATACAATTAAAATCTAAAGAAATATTAAATCAAGAATTTTCTTTGCCAGAAATAAAATCTAAGGATGAGAATAAAGAAAATATTCTTTTTAGACAAGGTAATGATATTAAAGATTTACTGGAAAAATTTGAAACTAATAAAATTGATAATAATGCTACTAGCACTAGTATAGAATATAGTGAAAGTGTTGAAGATAATAGCATAAAGGAAATTAATATAAACAAGGATATAGAATTATATACTGACGAGTTTAATAATGAAAATAAATATAATGACTTTGTTTTAGAGTCTGATAATAAATATGAAATTGAAGTAGATAATGAAAAAGATTTAGTGGAAGAAGAAGCTAGTATAGAAGTTGAGGAAATTAATTTTATTATTGAAAATGACTTTAATGAATATGTGTATATAGGAACAATATTTAAAACCTATCTTTTGTATGAAGACCGACTTAAAGAAAGAATTTTCATAGTAGATCAGCATGCAGCTCATGAAAGAGTCTTATATGAGCAATTTATGAAAGAATTTGAAGAAGGAGACATTATAATACAAGATCTAATTGTGCCAATTACCATTGATTTAAGACAAGATGAATATGATTTGTATTTAAATAACAAAGAAGTCTTTGAGAAAATAGGTTACAATATTGATTTATTTGGAGAACGTACTATAATCATAAGATCTGTTCCAAATATATTAGGAAACACTAAAAATGAACGATTATTTTTGGACTTATTAGATTGTCTATATAAAACAAACATAAATGATGGATTAGATTCTATTTATAATAAAATTATAAAAAACTCTTGTAAAAATGCAGTTAAAGCAGGAGATTTTTTAAGTGAAATAGAAATTAAAGAATTACTAAATAAATTAATGGACTGTAAGGAGCCTTATACATGTCCACATGGAAGACCTACATTAATTGAAATGTCAAAATATGAATTAGAAAAAGAATTTATGAGAGTGAAGTAATGAGAAAAGTTGTTTTAATAGTTGGGCCAACAGCAAGTGGAAAAACAGATTTATCGTTGAAATTAGCTAGTAAGCTTAAAACTAAAATTATATCTGCTGATTCTATGCAAATATATAAGTATATGGATATAGGAACAGCTAAAGTTGATAAAAGTGATAGGGAAAGAATAACTCACTACATGATAGATATAATTGAACCTAGTGTAGAATTTACTGTAGCAAATTATCAAAAATTAGCTAAAGAATATATAGAAGATATCCTATCTAATAATAAAATACCAATTATAGTTGGAGGAACTGGACTATATATAAACTCTATAATATATGATTTGGATTTTTCAAATGCTAAACCGGACTTTGCAATTAGAGATTTATTATGGCAAGATTATGAAGATAAGGGAAAAGATTATATTTTAAATTTATTAAAATCAATTGATGAAAAATCCTATAATAATATAGATCATAATAATATTAAAAGAATTATACGAGCTATAGAAGTGTATAAAGTTACAGGTACTAAATTTTCTAATCAAAATAAAAATTTTAGAAAAGAAAATAAAGATTATGAATTTTTTATATATGGTTTAAATGATAATAGAGAAAAATTATATAATAGAATTAATAATCGAGTTGATGAAATGATAGATTTAGGTTTATTTGAAGAAGTTAAAACTTTAATTGATAAATATGATAAAAACCTACAAGCTTTTAAGGGAATAGGTTATAAAGAGATAATTGATTATTATAATGGAAAATATGATAAAGATACTGCGATTTATAAATTAAAACAGAATTCTAGAAAATATGCTAAACGACAATTAACTTGGTTTAGGCGAGATAATAGGATTAAATGGTTTAATTTAAGCGATTATAATTACAATCTTAATCAAATATCTGAAATAATATATAAGGAAGTAGTTAATGAATAATAAAAATTGTTATTTACTTAATCATAATATTAATAACAAGGTTTATGATTTTGTTATTGATATTGAGGAGAGTTTAAAAAATAGATTTATAGAATTAAATATTATAGAAGAGTACAATATTATAAAGATAATTAAAGCCATGCAGGATTCTCGTTTATCTGCTACAGATTTTGCCTGGTCAACAGGATATGGCTATGGTGATGTTGGAAGGGAAAAAGTTGAGGAAATATATTCTAAAGTATTTAAAACCGAAGATGCATTAGTAAGACCGAGTATTTCTTCAGGAACTCACGCCCTCGCTTTAACCCTACAAGGATTATTATTACCAGGAGACACGATATTATCGATTACAGGAGATCCCTATGATACTTTAAGACAGGTTATTGGTATTGAAGGCGATGAAAAAGGTACATTACTAGAATATGGAATAAATTATAAAAAGGTTGAATTAAGCGAGGATGGTAATATTCAAAAAGATTTAGTCCTTAGCTCCATAGATGATACTGTAAAAATTATTACAATACAAAGATCAACGGGATATAGTCTTAGAAATGCAATATCCATAGAAAGTATAAGGGATATAACTAAAGCCATAAAAGAAAAGAATACAGATATTATTATAATGGTAGATAATTGCTATGGTGAATTTACTCAGATTTTAGAACCTACAGAAGTTGGTGCAGATTTAGCTGTAGGATCTTTAATAAAAAATCCTGGTGGGGGAATAGCATTATCTGGAGGTTATGTAGTTGGACCTACAAAATATATTGAGAGAATATCAAATAGATTAACTGCCCCTGGTTTAGGAAAAGAAACCGGTCTTACATTTGGTACAACAAGAACAACATTACAAGGACTTTATTTTGCTCCTAAAGTAACCATGGAAGCATTAAAAGGAGCCTTGCTTTTTGCTAGGGTTTTTGAAAAACTAGGATTTAAGACTTTTCCAAATTCAAATTCTGAAAGATACGATATTATTGAAGCTATAATCTTTGAAAAAGAAGAATTAGTTGTAGATTTTTGTAGAACTATACAGGAAGCTTCAGTAGTAGATGCGTTTGTAACCCCATATCCTTGGGAAATGCCAGGCTATACTGATAAGGTAATAATGGCTTCGGGAAGTTTTATTGATGGCTCATCTATAGAATTAAGTGCAGATGGTCCATTAAGAGAACCTTATATTGCATATTTTCAAGGTGGTTTAAATTATTATCAATGTAAATACGCAGTTATGTTAGTATTAAATAAGTTCTTTAATAAAGGATATATAAAATTATAAAAACAACTAATTAAATACGCTGACCTCTAAAAGTTAGACTTTTAATCTAATTATTAGGGCTCTTTGTCAAATAGTGTTGGTATACAATAAAATAACAAATTACTTTTATATCAGGCAGCTATATAGCTGCCTGATAATTATTTTTTGGTTTCATCAAATTTTTAATTACAAGAATCCTATTTCT
>NZ_JBASWB010000061.1:0-4048 GCF_049276255.1 Miniphocaeibacter sp. | reverse complement strand
AGATATTATTTTACAGATGTTCATGTACATGGTACTTATCCAAATCATATTTTAAGATATTTAAATAGAAAAGGTATTGAATTAGATTTTACTGAAAAAGATAAAGAAGAGTTAAAAAATGGAGTGGTTGATTACATAGGTTTTAGTTACTATATGTCAAAAGTTGTAGAACATAAAGAATCTAATAAATATTTTGATTATGATGAAAGCAAAGATATAGTAAAAAATGAATATGTAAAAGCTAGTGACTGGGGATGGCAAATTGATCCAGTAGGGTTAAGATACTCACTAAATTGGTTTATGGATATGTATAATTTACCGCTTTTCATAGTAGAAAATGGCTTTGGTGCTTATGATAAGGTTGAAGAAGATGGTTCAATTCATGATGATTACAGAATAGAATATTTAAAAGCCCACATTGAACAAATGAAATTAGCGGTTATTGAAGATGGGGTTAATTTAATAGGATATACACCTTGGGGATTTATAGATTTAGTTTCAGCAGGCACTGGTGAAATGGAAAAACGATATGGATTTATTTATGTTGACAAAGATAATCAAGGTAGAGGCACATTGAAAAGAAGTAAAAAAGATTCCTTCTATTGGTATCAAGAGGTAATAAAATCCAATGGTGAAAATCTATAGATTATAACTAAAAATCAGGAGGTAAAAGATGAAAAAAGCAGTAATTATTTGTGTAGGTGCAATGTCTTCTTCGGTTATGGCAAAAAAGACAACAGATTATTTTAAAAATAAGGGTGAAGAAATTCAAGTAGATGCTTCTTCTGTAGGAGAAGGTAAAAAGCAAATTGAAAAAGATGAATATGATTTATATTTATTAAGCCCTCAAGCAAAAATGAATTATGATAGTTTAAATACTATGGCTAAAAAATCAAATAAAGAAATAGTAAATATTCCTTTTGATGCTTATGTACCTATACCAATGGGAATTGAAAAATTAGCAAAACTTATTGAAAATAATATCTAATTGATTTTATGAGTAGTTATTAATATTAATAACTACTCATAACCCTATTTATAAAAAGGAGATTAATATGGCAAATAATAATCATGAAGAAAAAATTGAAAAAACAGAAGATGATACAGAAGTTGTTTCATTTGAAATAATAATTCATAGTGGGCAAGCAAGAACTATTATACATGAAGGGTTCAAGCTTATGAGAGAAGGTAATTATGAAGAAGCTGACAAAAAATTAGATGAAGCAAATGAAGAAATTCTTCAAGCTCATAGAGCACAAACGAAATTATTACAGGATTTTGCAGCAGGTAAAGAAGTTGATATGAATGTAATAATGGTACATGCACAAGATCATTTAATGACTACAATAGCTTTAAGAGAAGTAGCTGTTGAAATGAATGTACTATATCAAAAGGTAGGAAAATTGGAGAGTGAGTAAAAAAAAGTTAAGTAAAAAAGAAAAGAAAATAATTGATAAAAAAGGGAAGGAATTAAGTCTGAAAAATATGTATTTTAACAGATACTTAATTGTTAGATACACCGTTGCTTTATTCTTTTTTATAAATTTATATTGGTTATTATCTCTTTTATTAACTAAATCATTTATGGCTATATTACCTTGTATGTTAATTTTATTATTAATTTTAGTAATTTTTGAACATGCAAAACTATATAGTAATCATACTAATAAATTGCCAAGAACAAAACTTTATTTTAAGATACAATTATTTTTTAATATAGTATTGATTATATTATCATGGACAAATTTATTCGTGAAAATCTTTCCAATATTAAAAACTACATCAAAAGCTAGACTATTGGTTTCTGTAGTATTATTAATAGGCATTATTGTTTCGTATTTAATAATAATAAAATTAAATATCATTGAAAAAAACAAGGATAAACAGTTTGAAAGAGTTAAAAAATATGAGAAAATTGTAAGGAAATAAGGAGGAAGTTATGAGTAAGGGATTTGGTTTTTTAGAAAAGTTCATGGGCCCAATGGCTAAAATAGCACAGTTTAAATTAGTAAGAGCCGTAATGGCAGCAGGGGTTGCCAGTATTCCATTTACAATTGTAGGTTCAATGTTTTTGGTTTTAAATATATTACCGGATACAATTCCTGCACTACAAGGAATTTTTGATTCTTCAGTATTTAGACTACAAGATTTATATATGGTTGCAAATAAAGCAACAATGGGTATATTAGCACTGTATTTTTCTATAGTTATAGGTTATGAATTAACTAAAATCTATGCAGATGAAGAAGATATAGACATAAATCCTGTAAGTGGTGCTTTATTATCATTATTTGCATTTTTTATGTGTATTCCTGAGTTAGTATTTGTAGATGGAAGATTTTCATTAATACAAAGTATATCAGAAGATGAACATGTTATAAACGGTTGGAGAATGGTTGGCGATGGCGTTAGTAGAATAGGTACTTCTGGTATCTTTACTGCTATTATAATGGGAGTAATATCTGTATTAGTTTATCGTTTTTGTGTTAAGCATAATTGGACAATAACAATGCCAGATGCTGTGCCTGAAGGAGTTTCAAGAGCTTTTACAGCATTAATACCTACATTTGTACTTGCTTTTGTAGTATTAATTATAAATGGAGTTTTAGTTGCTTTAGGAACAGATATTTTCAATATAATTGCAATACCTTTCGGTTTTGTTACAAAACTTACAGATACATGGATAGGTATAGTTATAATATACTTCTTAATACATGCACTATGGTTAGTAGGTATTCATGGAGCTAATATAGTTGATGCATTAGTAAAACCTATGCTATTATCAAATATGGCTGCAAATGCTGCAGGTGCAAACATACCATTTGCAGGTGAATTCCAAAATACATATGTTGTCTTGGGAGGTTCTGGTGCTACATTAGGAATGACTATTTTTATCGCTTTTTTAGCTAGATCAGAACAGTTAAAAGTTTTAGGAAGAGCTTCCCTTGGACCATCAATATTTAATATTAATGAACCAATAATATTTGGATTACCAATAGTTTATAATCCTTTTATGGCAATACCATTTTTCTTAGCTCCAATAACTACAGCATCATTGGCTTATTGGGCAACAAAATTACAATTAGTAAAACCTATAATAGCTCAAATGCCTTGGCCATCTCCTGCAGGTACAGGTGCCTTTATTGGAACAGGTGGAGATATAAAGGCGGTAATTCTGGCCTTTATATGTGTTATAGTGGCTTTTATAATATATTTTCCATTTATTAAATATTACGATAATAAATTATATAGAGAAGAACAAGGAAATGGAAACAATGTTAATGCATAGCATAAATAAACCCTTAGCGATTTTAATCACTAAGGGTTTATTTATTAAATAGTATAAGGAAGAATAAAATTATCTATTAACTCCCATCTATCCTTTAGAGGAGTTCGTAAAACTTCTGATGCAATTGCAATTACCAGATTATATTTTGGAATTACCGCAATAATATTACCACCTGTTCCCATAGCGTAAAAGGCCTTGTAATTTTCTGTATTTCTTAGCCACCAAAGGTAGCCATAATTCTTACTATAATCCCTTGTGCTTTTTTCTATCCAATTCTTTGAAATAATTTGCTCACCCTTATAAAGACCATTGTTAAGGTAGAGCAGTCCAAATTTTGCCATATCCTCTAAGGTTAAGGTTAATCCCCAACCACCAATAGTAAGACCTTGTTTGTCCTTAAGCCAGCCTTTTTCCTTAGTAAATAAAATATCGTTAATATTATAGGACTTCATTTCCACATCGGGTATTTCGGTCATGGAAATTTTAGAACAAAGGTATTTATTTGTAAATTCTCTGGTAGTTAAGCTAGTTGTTTTAGTAATAATTCCAGAGAGTAAATGGGCAGAGGCATCGGAATATTTAAATTCATTATTATTTCCACCTAAACCTAAAATACTTAGACAATGTTCTAGCCAGTTTTCACTGTTAATGAATTTTCCCAACTTCTGTCCAAAACCACGGAAGGAATAGGGGGCAGTCATAGAAAGCAGTTCATGAATTTTAACCTTATCCCTTGTTCTATTTTTACTTAGTTCATAT
>NZ_JBASWB010000060.1:0-2398 GCF_049276255.1 Miniphocaeibacter sp. | reverse complement strand
CGAACAAAAAGTGCCCACATCAAACGACCCTTGATTCACACTCTTCTCAATATCAACGACCCTCAAGGCGTAACGGTCATTGCGCCTTTCGTCGAGGATGTTGATAATCATGTTGCCTATGAGGCTTATGTGGCAATCATGCGACTCAAGGAGCGCCCGTGCGTTGTGCAAGAGCCTTTCGAGGAGAACAAGGCCGCTATCGTAGATGACATTCGGTTGTTAATGCACCCCTGAGAAGCGCTTGCCTTCACGCGTAGAAGAGCTCCCGAAGGCTCACTCTAAGGGGACAAATAAGATGTTGAAACATAAAAAAAAGGGATGACGCAGGATAACGCATGGTATTCTGCACATCTTGGCTTGAAGTAGATTTTCATCTGAAGTGGGGCTGGCTGTTTTCCTTCTTTCGGCTGGGGAGCGGAACCCTTCTGTCAGACCTAGGGTGGGGTCTGTAGAATTACTCCCCAAACGAAAAACTGCCCCCTAATCCTTAGCGACCCGGGGAAAAGCTCACCCTACGGGTGAAATTGGACTCGCCTCTTGCTATACTATGGGCATGAGCAAGCACTACACGAAGCAAGAACGCCGAATTGACATTGAATTTCGCCCTTCAAACCGCGCGACAGCCCACGGAGGCCAGTTTGGAATGAACGGGTTGGCGCATGAGTTTGGTCTGTGGGATCGGGTAAAAAAGGATCGGCGTCTGGACCCCCGGACGCACTGCGGCAAGGGATTTGATCCGTGCGTATATGTGGCCGCTTTTATATTCAGCTTCACCAGCGGGGGTGACTCGTTGGCCGATGCCGGCCGATTGGATGATGATGACTCGCTTAAGGCGATCCTGGGAATCGAGAAGTTCCCGGACGAGACGGCGCTGGGCGAATGGTTGCGGAACATCGGCGATGAAGGGGCGGCGGCGTTGCGCGAAATCGTGCAAGAGTTCGTCCAGTGGGCGCTGGGTCGTGCAAAGTCGGAGCGGTTGCTTCACGCCGGGCAACTGGAGAGCTTTTTCGATGACACACAACTGGAAGTTAGCGGACAGTGCTTTGAAGGGGCCAAGCTCAACTATGCAGGCAAGGTGGCCCTTTCTTGGCAGACGCTGTGGGTTGGGCCGTTCGTGGTGGACGGGGTGGTCGGTTCCCCTGCCGATCACAAGGAGCCGTTGAGCAGTGGCGAGACGGGCAACGATGTCAGCGCTTGGTTGCCCGAGATGATCGAACGCAACAAGCACCTGTGGGCGGGGCAGACCAGCTATCTGTATGCCGACAGCGCCTCGAGCGCCGGGAAGTATCTCGAAGCCATCGAGGAGGGCTTCGATCAGTACACGGTCAGCTACAACCGGTGGACCCGAGCGCTGGATCGCAACGCGAGCCTGCTGCCCGAGGTTGCATGGAGCAAAGAGCAGATCATTCGCTGGCGTGATGGGCACGACCACCTGACGCAATACGCTCGGCTGCGTTACCGGCCGGCGGGCTGTGAGAAGAACAAGCTCTATGCCGTGTGCAGGCACCGCCGTGCCGATGGCGAGCTTTTCTGGAACTACAACTTCGTTGCCTGCGATCCGTCGCGTACCGAGGGGCCTGCCGAAGCGATCTTTGAACGACACCGGCTCAAAGGCGATTACGAGCGGCGCTTCGGCGAGTTGCTTATCGATCTGGGACTTCATCACCCCCCGTGCAAGAGCCTGGCCGCCAACAATGTCTACTATCAGCTCGGGATGCTGGCGTTCAACATGCTCCAAGCCATGAAGCTATTGTATCTGCCCGACGAACATCAGCCCAAGCGGGTTCGAACGATCATTCATCACCTGCTCCTGATTCCGGTGGAAATCAAGCGGCACGCTCGACAGCTCAAGGCCGTCTGCTTCGTGGCGGCAGGTTGGATCCAGTGGTGGAGGGACTTCTTACATGAATTGGTCCCCGCTTATCGCCTGCTTGGATGCACATAGGGCCCCCGGCCCAGCTCTAACTTGCTCTTGATGCCCCCTCCCATAGCCGAGCTGTGCCTTTTTCCGGCTAAAATCTACTCGAACGCTTATAACACCACCTTGTCAGAGCCCTTGCCGGGGTGTTTGCACCCCTCATTGTCGCCTCCGTGGTGCCTGACCGTCTACAACGCCCCCAAAATCCAGACACCTCACCAGTCGCTAAGGATCAGGGTTTTGTCCCGTTTTCTCCCGTTTTCTCTTGCCCTCCCCCCCCCTCAGGGGATAGATTGCACCGCTTCACGGAAGTTTTGCTCAGACGCAATTCCCAGCAGAAAACGGAGTCATCATGAAAACGAATCACAAAAGATTGTTGCAATGGGTCGAAGAAGTCGCCGCGCTTTGCAAACCCGACGCCATTCACTGGTGCGATGGCTCCCAAGAGGAAAATGACCGCCTGTGCGCTCAGGCCGAAGC
>NZ_JBASWB010000059.1:0-24306 GCF_049276255.1 Miniphocaeibacter sp. | reverse complement strand
AACCCATTGAGCATAAAGAGTTGTATCTTCTGTTATTATGAAAGTATCTTCTACTGTATCATTTCCCAATGGATCCTTAGCCCAACCATCAAATATATAATCATTTCTTACTAAATTACCTATGTTTTCCTTTACTGTAACAAGACTTCCATGACCATAATCGATGTTATCAGTAGGAACTTCTCCTCCGGTATTTCCATTACCGTCATAGGTTACGCTGTAACTTGGAAGCTCTTTCCATACGGCATAGAGAGTTGTATCTTCTTCTATTGATGAAATTTCGCTTATTATTTTGCCTTCATCATTGTCCGCTTCTAATGACCAACCTGCAAAAGTATAGCCTGTTTTTTCTAAGTTGCCTTCATTTTCCTTTAGGCTTACTTTACTTCCCTTTTCATATTTATTTTCATCTACTGGAACTTCTCCTCCGGTATTTCCATTACCGTCATAGGTTACTGAGAATATCTCTTTCCATACGGCATAAAGAGTTGTATCTTCTTCTATTGATGGAATTTCGGTTATTATTTTACTTTCATCATTGTCCGATTCTAATGACCAACCTGCAAAAGTATAGCCTGTTTTTTCTAAGTTGCCTTCATTTCCCTTTAGGCTTACTTTACTTCCCTTTTCATACTCATTTTCATCTACTGGAACTTCTCCTCCGGTATTTCCATTACCGTCATAGGTTACTGAGAATATCTCTTTCCATACGGCATAAAAGGTAAAATTATCTTCACTATAATTTATTTCTTTTCCTACTTCATAATTTGGGTCCGACTCCGTTGCATCTGGATCTGTAGACCAACCTACAAACTTATGACCTTCTCTACTTGCATTTAATTCCTTATCTCCAGCTACAATTGTATCTGCTCCAGCAATATTTCCAACAGTATAATATTTTGTTGTTTTCCCATCTGAATTTGATTCATAATAAATACTTCCCTCATAGTCTTTTAATTCAGGTAGAGCAAATTCACCACCGTTTGCGTCATACTTAATCCAGGACATTTCAACTGCCCCTTGATCCTTATATCTTTTAAAATTTCTTTGGTCTTCATTAGGAATTGTTTCCGCTCCGGTATAGGTATTGTCTGCAATACTTTCAGGTTTGATTGGAATAGTCTGTATGATTTCATCATTATATCCTGCTGTAATCTTAGATAGATTATCTTGTAATACTGGCACATCTACCCCTAATATGTCTTTAGTCGTATATTTAGAAAGATGACCCTTATCTACATTTATAACATTAGCCCCACCAGGTATTTCCAATTGGTTGTTCGATATATCCTTATAGGTAGATGTTTCATCTAAAACACCATTATTATAAACGCAATTTCCTATAAATAAAGAATTATATCTTAACGCTGCTGGCGTTGCAAAAAGTCCTGCTCCATGTAGGGCAATAGCTCCTCCTCTTTGTTCCATAGTAGAATTTTCATTTCCACCTTGGTTTCCCACAAAAGTTGTACTATAAATTTTATTGGTCATTTGTGAAGAGCCGCCATTTTTATAATACTGTATTGCTCCACCTGAATAACCTACTCCATCTAAGCCATAGGCCTTATTATTTACAAAGGTGGAATTTTTTATATTAGTATAAAAACCGGGGTTTGCCGTACCTTGAAACATTATAGCGCCACCGTCGTCATAGGCAATATTATTTGAAAAAGTAGAATTGTTAATATTAAATTCAGCTCCACCTCGTCCATCTAGTACATATATGGCTCCACCGTCATAGGTACTTCTTACATACTTACCTTCTCCATTACTTTGGTTTTTATCAAAGACAGAGTTGTTTATTTCTACCTTGCCATAAAAATAATGTAGTGCTATGGCACCTCCGCCGCCGCCATAAATACTTGTGTTATCACATCTGTTAATATTATTTCTAAATACGGTATTGTTTATAGTAATATTTCCTGTATAATTTTTACCGCTAAGGGCTCCACACTCATAGTTATCACCAGTTCCAATATTATTTTCTATTGTGGAATTATTAATAGTCAAATGGGAGTCCGATTTCGTTTCCCCTGCACCTACAAATACAGCTGGTGCTGTATTTTTGGCTGTATTGTCGTGAATATAAACCCTATTAAGCTCAGTCTGTGCCTTTGGGCCTGTATTTACATTTATTGCCCCTACTGTAGAATTATATACCTCTACATTTTCTAGTATTAACTTTCCATTTTCAGACTGGTTCATTATTAGTTTATGCTTATAGGCAACTTCTATATTGGATCCATCTACTTTTAAGTTTTTTATAGTTAAGGATCCTGTACCATTACCTTTAATTATAAAATTTCCTTCTGTCCAAATTTTATTTCCACCATCTACAGTTACTTCTGTATCTGGCATTTCCAAAACTACATTTCCTTGTACAAAGTCATTTGCTAAGTTTATAATGTCTCCATTACTTGCTTCTGTAACTGCAGTTTGTAATTCCTCTGCGGTACTAACTTCTTTAGTTTCTGCAAAAGATATATTTGTAAATATCATTATGAATATAATGCCAACTAGCAAAATGATCTTATTTTTACTTCTCATGACTTCTGACAAAATTTATCCCTCCTTAATTAAACCAATTCTAGATTATATTTATTTACTCATAGATAAGATTATATTTATTAGACTACATATGCTTAAATGCAATCCCTACTATTATTGTAAGAATTGCAAATAAAAAATAACTTATAATAAAAATATAGTGTACTTAAAAACATAAGTAGTAGTAGATTTATTATAAGTTATTACTATTATATTGTAAATGGAAAATCATTTATAACTTACCAAATAATTCTTGACCAAGGTCTGTTATTTTCCCAATTTAATTTTATTTTACAATTATAAACTTCTGAAAGAATATCTTCCGAAATTATTTCTTTTTTCTTTCCTTTATATACTATTTTTCCCTTATCCATTATTGCAACATGGCTAATAGCTGGAAAAATTTCTTCTATACTATGAGTTACATAAACTAAAGGTTTATCTGTTTTCTCATATTTATCGTTTAAGGTTTTTAATAAATATTCTCTAGATTTTAAATCTAAACTGGCACAAGGTTCATCAAGGAGCATTAAGTCCGGATTATTCATAAAGGCCCTTGCTATTAAGGTTCTTCTTTGCTCACCTTGTGATTGATTTAAAAAGGTTCCATCCTTTAGGTACTCTAAGTTAAAATCCTTTATTAACTGTCTAGCCATAATATAGTCTTCCGGCTCTAAATCCCGATATATACCTATGGTACTATATTTTCCACTTATTACTATTTCCTCTAGACTATAATAATTTAAAGTATTGTAGAAACTATACATTGTTGAAGATACAAAACCTACTCTAGACTTTACCTTTTCCCAAGGATATTTTCCAAAGGTTTTTTCAAACACCCTTAACTCTCCTGATGTTGGATGGGTAAATACCGGAACCATTCCAAGTAAGGTGGATTTACCGGAACCATTAAGTCCAAGTAAGACCCATTTTTCTCCTTCCTTAATAGTCCAATTTACTCCCCTTAGTATTTCTCTTCCATCTCTTCTAAATGTAATATTATCAAAAGCCAGTACTTCTTTTTTTTCCATTATATCCTTTCTGCTACTGCTGTACCTATTTCTGAACATTTTACATACTTTCCATTAGGTTCTTTTATATCAATTGTTCGTATACCTTCTTCTAAGACTTTTTCAACTGCCTTTTCAATAGCGATAGCTTCCTCCTCTAAGTCAAAAGAATATCTTAACATCATAGCAACTGAAAGTATTGTAGCCAACGGATTAGCTATATCCTGTCCTGCAATGTCAGGAGCTGAACCGTGTATTGGTTCATACATATGAATACCTATTTCACTTATACTTGCAGATGGAAGCATTCCTATTGAACCTGTAATTTGACTGGATTCATCAGATAAAATATCTCCGAAAATATTATTTGTAAGTATTACATCAAATTGTGACGGATTTTTTACAAGTTGCATAGAAGCATTGTCTACATACATAAAGTCAAGTTCTACTTCAGGATAATCTTTTGCCATTTCCTTTACAACTTCTCTCCATAACTTACTGGAATCAAGTACATTTGCCTTGTCTACCAGTGTTACTTTCTTTCTTCTTTTCATTGCAGAGTCAAATGCCATTTTAGATATTCTCTTTATTTCATTTTCATTGTATTTTTCAACATCATAGGCAGTTCTTACACCATCTTCAACGTATGTTTTCCTATCTCCGAAATATATTCCGCCAATAAGTTCCCTTACTACTAATATATCTACACCCTTTTCAACTATATAGTCTTTTAATGGTGAAGCAGATTTTAATGCTTCATATATTGTTGCCGGTCTAAGATTAGCATAAAGACTAAGTCCTTTTCTAAGGGCTAATAGTCCCTTTTCAGGTCTTAAATCCGGCTCTACATTATCCCATTTATCTCCACCAACTGCTCCTAAAAAAACCGCATCTGATGCTTTACATATTTCTAAGGTTTCCTCTGGTAATGGAGTGTGGTATTTATCATAAGCTGCACCACCTATTAAGGCGTATTTATATTCAAATTCGTGTCCATATTTCTCTGCAACCTTATTTAATACTTTTAAAGCTTCATCTACAATTTCAACGCCTATTCCATCGCCTTTTGTAACTGCAATTGTCTTATTCATTTCTTCCTCCCTGTCTAACATAGTTTACAAGTCCATCTGCTGCAATTATTTTTTCCATAAAGGCAGGAATTATTTGAGATTGATATTTTTCATTTTTAGTATTATTTGTTATAATACCTGTTTTAAAATCAACATCAATATCATCACCGTTGTCTATTTTTTCTACTGCTTCATCTGACTCTAAAATTGGCATTCCTATATTAAATGAATTTCTGTAGAAAATTCTTGCATAATTCTTTGCAATTACCGCTTTTACTCCACTGGCTTTTATAGCTATTGGTGCATGTTCCCTTGAAGATCCACAACCAAAATTATCTCCTGCTACTATAAAATCCCCTTCTTTTACTTCCTTATTAAAATTCTCATCTATATCTATCATACAGAACTTTGCCAGTTCTTTTGGATCTTGCGTATTTAAATAACGAGCTGGAATTATAACATCTGTGTCTATATTATCACCATATTTGAAAACTCTTCCCATTTTTTCCTCCTAATTAC
The DNA here is from genome assembly GCF_049276255.1 of Miniphocaeibacter sp. Taxonomy (NCBI): domain Bacteria; kingdom Bacillati; phylum Bacillota; class Tissierellia; order Tissierellales; family Peptoniphilaceae; genus Miniphocaeibacter; species Miniphocaeibacter sp. Next base: position 19,160 of record NZ_JBASWB010000059.1, on the reverse strand, counting down.
TTTCCGGTCCTGCTATTTTCCCTGCAATTGCTGAATATGCCGCAATAACAGGACTAGCTAAATATACTTCTGAACCTGTATGTCCCATTCTTCCTACAAAGTTTCTATTTGTAGTAGATACACATTTTTCACCATCGGCTAATATTCCCATATAACCACCTAAACAAGGTCCACAAGTAGGTGTACTAAATACACATCCTGCATCTATAAAAATTTCTGCTAATCCTTCTTGAACACATTGTTTATAGATTTCCTGTGTTGCCGGAATTATAATACATCTTAAATCTTCAGCAATGGTTTTTCCCTTTAATATTTCTGCTGCCTCTCTCATGTCTTTAATTCTACCATTTGTACAAGAACCAATTACTACCTGCTGTATTTCAATATTACCAACTTCATCTATTGTTCTTGCATTTTCAGGTAAATGTGGAAAGGCAACTGTCATTTTTACTTTAGACAAATCTATATTTATAACCTGATCATATTCTGCATCGTCATCAGCATAAAACTCTTCCCAATTATTTACTCCATGTTCTTTCATATATTGTCTGGTCTTGTCATCAACTGGAAAAGTCCCATTTTTTGCCCCGGCTTCTATTGCCATATTACAAATTGAAAATCTGTCATCCATTTCTATTGTTGAAGCACCTTCTCCCATAAATTCCATAGATTTATATCTTGCTCCATCAACACCAATCATCCCTATTATATGAAGAATTAAATCTTTTCCTGTTACATATTTATTTAGTTTACCTGTTAAGTTAAATTTTATTGCCCCTGGAACTTTAAACCAAGCTTCTCCTGTTGCCATTCCGGCAGCCATATCTGTAGAACCTACCCCTGTAGAAAAAGCCCCTAAAGCACCATAAGTACAGGTATGGGAGTCAGCACCAATTATTACATCTCCGGCTTTAACTAAACCTTTTTCCGGCAATAGTGCATGTTCTATTCCTGAACGTCCCACTTCAAAGAAGTTTTTTATTCCATATTCTCTAGCAAATTCTTTACATTTTTTAGCCTGAGTTGCTGATTTTATATCTTTAGCAGGTACAAAATGGTCTAAAACTATGGATATTTTTTCTTTGTCAAAAACTCCACCATCTGTCATTTTATGAAATTCATTTATTGCTACCGGTGTTGTAATATCATTACCAAGTACCATATCTAATTTTGCCATTATAAATTGATCTTTTTTAACTGACTCTAATCCTGCATGTTTTGCTAGAATTTTTTGCGTCATTGTCATTCCCATATTAAAATCCCCCTTGTTTAAATTCCTTCTCCCTGTGCATTTATTCTCTCTGTAAAGTATTCAACATGATTCATTGCATTTACATATGCTAAAATACTGGATTTAATAATATCATTTGAAATACCTTTACCGGTAAAAATTCTATCCCCCTTAGAAAGCTTTAATGAAGTTTCTCCTAGGGCGTCTTTTCCTTTTGTTACAGAGTAGATAGAAAAATCCTCTAATTTTATTTCTGAACCAAATATTTTTCCTAAAGCATCAAAAGCTGCATCAATAGGTCCTTTTCCTGAACCGACAATTTCCATTTCCTCATCATCTTGCCTAATTTTTATAATTGTTTTAGATTCCTTACCTTCACTAGTAGCTGTAGAATAATCCACTAACTCATATTTTGAAATCATATTAGACATATCCCTAAGGATTAAAGCTTCTAGGTCTTGGTCATAAACTGTTTTCTTTTCATCAGCTAATGTTTTAAATCTGTCAAATATATTATTTAACTCTTCATCTGAAACCTTATATCCTAAATCCTCTAATCTGTCCTTTAAAGCATGTTTTCCTGAATGTTTACCTAGAACCATATTATTTTTAGAAAGTCCTATTGATTCTGGAGTCATTATTTCATAGGTTTCTTTATTAGCTAATACTCCATGTTGGTGTATTCCCGATTCATGGGCAAAGGCATTTACACCTACAATCGCCTTGTTAGCTTGAACCTTAGCTCCTGTAATATTCTGTAGTAAATTAGATGAACGCATTATTTCAGTAGTTACAATATTAGTGTCAACCTTATAAACGTCTTGTCTTACTTTTAAGTTCATAACAACTTCTTCCATAGCTGCATTTCCTGCTCGTTCTCCTATACCATTAACGGTACATTCAACTTGAGTTGCTCCAGCTTTAATAGCTGCCAATGAATTTGCAACTGCAAGACCTAGGTCGTTATGACAATGAACTGAAATATCTACATTTTCCATTCCTCTTGTATTTTCTTTTATAGCTTTTATAAATTCATAATATTCAAAAGGATCTGCATAACCTACTGTATCCGGAATGTTAATTACTGTAGCACCGGCATCAATAACAGCTTCAAATATTTTAGCCAAAAACTCCACTGAAGTTCTAGTTGCATCTTCTGCTGAAAATTCAACATCATGACAGTATTTCTTAGCATGTCTTACAGCTGCAACTGCCCTTTCAATTGCCTGTTCTTCTGTCATTTTTAATTTATATTCTAAATGAATAGGAGATGTTGCTAAGAAGGTATGAATTCTTGGATTATTAGCATCCTTGACCGCTCTCCATGCAGCATCAATATCTTTTTCTAATGCTCTTGCTAAAGAAGCAACTATTGGTTTTTCTACAGTTTGAGCAATTCTTTTTACTGACTCAAAATCTCCCTTTGAAGAAATAGCAAAACCCGCTTCTATAATATCAACATTTAATCTTTCCAATTGCCTAGCCATTTGCAATTTTTCATTTAAATTCATACTACAGCCTGGTGATTGTTCACCATCTCTTAAAGTTGTATCAAATATCTTTATCATTTTTTCCTCCCTATTAATACTTATTTATATAAAAAAATAATCCCTGTAAAATACAGGGACGAAATATTCGCGGTACCACACTGTTTGCCTATAATAAATAGACCACTTAAAATCTTAAGGCGACTAACCTTTCTTCCTACTTAATTCAAAAGAAATACTAGAAAATTAGTAATACTCTCTCCCAATTATTATCTTCCACCAAACGATAACTCTCTATAAATTTTTGTAGAATATGCTTTTTCATAACGTATATATTAATTTTTTTTGTAATGGTAACTTAGTTTACAAATCTTCTTATCATATTGTTGTCTGCAGACCTACTAACAATTTGTTTCACAAATTGGGTTAGCCTCTCTACTTTCCTTGCTAAATTAAAAATTTAATTTTATATCTTAGTTTGTTTTTCATTTATTATACCTTCTTGTCATAATGCAGACTGTTTCTACCAATCGCTTTGCTCTTGGGAAACAGGTTGCATTTGACCTACCTGCAATTCGCTTCGCTCATTGGGTTAGGTCATAATAAAAAAACAGCATCCCTATATAATAGGACGCTGTTAACCGTGTTACCACCTAATTTGCATAAATACTATGCCACTCAAAAGTCTTTAACGAAACTACTCGTCACTTCCTACTAAACTCAGAAATGAAACTAGGAAACTAGAAGTAAAATTTTCCAACCTAGGTTTTCACCAACCACCTAGTCTCTACAGTCTTTCAATTTTACGCTTTTCCATAACGCTTTTAAAAAATATTGAATATATATTATCATGTTAAAATAAAAAAGTAAAGCCTTTTCAATAAATTTCTTAATATAATTTTATACATATATATTTCTTTTTCATATAATATTCTTAAATTATAATAGTAAAAAATTAATTATAGCAAATTAAAACAAATACCAGAGTAACAAATCTACTCTGGTAAAATCTATCTTTTTTGAGTCTACTTTTGTATATAAAGAAGTTTTATTTATATATAATCTCCAACAATTGAGACTTTCTATCTAAATCCCTTTCTTCTATTTCAATTCTTTGCCCCATTTCCTCATCTATTTTCATCTTAATATCACCGGACAAATTATTTTCTCCAAAAGGATAAACTGCATTATTTTCTTTATCTATATGACTTCTTAATAGGTTTACATAACTCATAGTATTGCCTATTATTTGAATTTTATCCCTATCATTTTTTTCTAATTTATAGTTGTTTAAATACTTTTCCAGCTCTAGAACATAATACCTTGCCATTTGATGCTCTGTTAACATACCGGTTCTTATTAACTTTTCTGCCGGTGCCCCAAGATTATCCATCATATATTTAAAAAGAATATCCTCTTCTTTTTTATGATGTGTTTCGTCAGCATATTTTCTAATAAATTCAATAGCCGCCTTAAAAAATTCATCATTAACTTCTTCACCATTTAAAATAGAAATACATTCATCTTCTAATCTAGTTACAAAAACCGATAATTCTTCATGTTCCTTCTTTAAATAATCAACTGTAAACATAATTAACTCCTGATTTCATAATAGTCTTTTGACAACTTATATAATCTATAGTCGCTGTTACTTAATACCCCTTTTATATATTCATTTCTCAAATCCCAATATAAATTTTCATTTTTATTCCAAAAATTTAAATGCATATCTGTAAAAACTTTATATGAAATTGAGTTTTCTTTTTCTTCTATAATATCTATTGCTTTATGACAAGGCATGCCATCTAAAAATTTAAAGTTTATTATTTCATAAACTTCTTTTGGATTTGTATAGTCCTTTTCTTCTTGACCTAATTTATACATTAGAAGCTTTATCTCTTTTATTAATAGTGGATTTTCAATAATTAATTGACTTATAGCAAGGGCAAATTTCCTCTCAACTAAGTCTACTCTTTCTTGTAACCAGCCATGAATATTTTCCTTATCTATAACATCTTCAAGTTTTCCTTCTTCTAAAATTCCTAATTCATTAGTATTATCAACAATATAGTTATAACCATGAAGTTTGGCAATATTTAAAATTTTTTCTACAATGAAGTTTTGGAATTGAATTTTTCTAAACATTGTATAATGAATAGAGCCTAAAAAACTACTCATTAATTGCCTCATTTATTCTTTTTATTAAAACTTCTATATCTATTCCATGAACCATAGCAGCCTCATTTAAACTTTCAGATTGGGAAGCCGGACATCCTAAGCAATGCATCCCGATTCCCATTAAAACAGGAATAGCTTGTGGATATAAACTAACAAGTTCACCTATTAGCATATTTTTATTAACTTTGTTTGAACACTTGCCTTTGAAGAAAATATCCATGTCCTCTTCAACAGTTGTAATACCTGCAATTCCAAAGTTTTCAACTAGTACATTAGTTACATTTTCAGATAAAAATCCAGGTAGTGTAGGTCCTAAATGTATATCTTTCACTCCTAGGTATAGTAAGGCTAGAAGAACTATTACAGCTTTTTGTTCATACCATGCAATATTATATATTATTGGTAATTCATTAATATCATCTAATTCAAATATTTCTTTTAATTTTAATGCAATAGCAACTAATGAATAGGAATCATTACATTGTCCTGCATCTAATACCCTTGGGATTCCACCAATATCGCCTAAGTTCAATTTATTATATCTATATTTTGCACAACCGGCAGTTAAAATTACACTGTCCTTTGGTAGTGCTTTTGAAAATTCGGTATAATAATTTCTACCCTTTTGTCTACCATCACATCCTGCCATTACTACAAACTTTTTTATTGCACCGGATTTAACAGCTTCTACAACTTTATCTGCAAGTTCAAATACTTGATTATGGGCAAAGCCACCAATAATTTCACCCTTTTCTATTTCTCTAGGTGCCTTACATTTTTTAGCCTGTTCAATTATTTCTGTAAAATCTTTTTCTCCCCCTATTCCACCTGATATATGTTTACATCCCGGAAAACCTGCTGCTCCTGTTGTGTAAACTCTATTTTTATAACTGTCCTTTGGTGGAACAATACAATTTGTAGTCATTAAAATAGGCCCGTTAAATAATTCAAATTCCTCTTTCTGTTTCCACCAAGCATTTCCATAATTTCCAACAAAGTGAGAATATTTTTTAAATGCCGGGTAATAATTTGCAGGTAACATTTCAGAATGGGTATATACATCTACACCTGTGCCTTCAGTTTGCTCTAAGAGCATTTCCATATCTCTTAAATCGTGACCTGAAATTAAAATTCCCGGATTATTTCTTACTCCTATGTTCACCTTGGTAATTTCCGGATTTCCATAAGTTGAAGTGTTGGCTTTATCTAATAAGGCCATTGCCTCAACTCCAAATTTACCGGTTTCCAAGGTTAAATTTACTAAATCCTCTACAGTTAAGGAATTATCCATAGTTAAGGCTAGGGCCCTTTGAATAAAAGCATTTATTTCTTCATTACTAGCTAATAATACTTCTGCGTGTTTAGTATAGGCACTTAATCCTTTAACTCCATATACAATTAACTCTCTTAAAGACCTCACATCTTCATTTTCTGTTGATAAAACACCAACTTTTTTACTTGTTTCAAGTAGTTTTTCCAATGATTTTTCATTATAAAGAGCTGCCTCTGATAAGCTTTCCTTGTTTTTTAAATTATTTAATAATTTATTCTTTTCCGTTAAAGTTTTAAAAATTCTTTCATCTATAGCTTCTCCATCAAAATTTGCATTTGTAATAGTAACAAAAAGATTATATGTCACTAATTGATTTATTTCCTTGGGAATGTCAAAGTCCTCTCTCCTTAATCTTGTAGTTATTTCTGAAATCCCCTTTGTTAACCATATTAACAAATCCTGTTTATTTGCAAGATCTGAATTTTTCCCACAGACTCCAACCCTAGTACATCCTTTATTTCCAGCTGTTTCCTGACATTGAAAACAGAACATTTTATTATCCATAAATATCCTCCTTATTAATATTGTTCTTGTTTTTACAATATTAGAATATATAAGATAATAAATATTTTCTGTAACGATTGTTACGCTATAAAAACTTCTCCAATTGGTCCCTATTTATTTTTATACTGTTTTTATTTAATTCAATTAGCCCATCATTGTGCATATTCATTAATTCTCTTGAAATTGATGGTCTCGTTGCACCTAAAAAATCTGCTAATTCCTCCCTTGTAAAATATAGTTCTACTTTACTATTTTCATTTGATTCCTGAATAAAAAACTTAGCTAGTTTTTCTCTAATTGAAAAACTACCGGCGATTAACAGTTTTTGATTTAAATAAAAAGCTTTTTGAGATAAAATTAAGAGCATATTGTTTATAATTTTTATTTTCAAGGTATCACTTTTTTCATCAAATAATAAGGCTTTTTTAGGAATTTTTATTACTTTGGATTTTTCATTAGAATAGCAGCTATAATCATAAACATTATTTTCAAGATATAAATAGACCTCTCCAAAAACAGTTCCCTCTTCTGTAAATTTATTTACAATTGTCCTTTTCCCACTTAAACTTGTATTTTCCACAATAACTGACCCTTGCTCCAGTATAAACAAATACCTAGGTTCATTTCCTTGTAGAAAAACTTCCTCTCCTTTATTTAATAATATTTTTTCCGAATTATTTTCAGAAAGAAATTTTTCTATTTCATAATCTGTAAGACCTTTAAATAAATCACTTTTATTAGGCATATTTTCACCTCTTCCCACTATATTTTATATTAAAAAAAGAGTAATTTACAATAAAATTACCCTAAAAATCCTATTTGAAAAATATAGCTGTGGCAATTAAAAGAACGAAACCAACAAATATTGTTGCTAAAAATATATATAATCTTCTTTTGTAAAGATCTATCCTTTCCTTATCTTTAACATCAATATTTGAAGGATATTTTCTCCTGTTAATTAAATATAAGAGAAGTCCTTCACTACTTTGCCCACCAATAGCAATAAAGCTCCAAAGCTTTGCCCTTTTAATCCCCCTATTTTTTGCGTCTATGTATACGATTTTATTTAAATTATAGGCTATGCCAATTGCTGAAATAAAGCATATAAGTAAACTTATTATAATAAAAATATTCATAACAACCTCCTACAACCTTCTTATGATTTGATAAAAAATTAATAAGGTATTAGCCATAATCAATACAAATATGAAAAATAAAATTATTTTATTATCCCTTACAAAACTATTAAAGAGTATTAAAAAACCTATTAGTAAAGTAATAAAAACTATGTTTAATAAAATAATTCCAATAAGCTTTTTATTGCTTTTTACAATATTTGTACTTTCTTCTAAATGTTTTACCATCTTATAATCTCCCTTTAGTAGCTCATCTAAACTAATATTATAAATGTCACTTAGTTTAATTACTGAAACAATATCAGGATAGGATTTTTCATTTTCCCAATTTGAAATTGTCTGTCTTGTAACATTTAATCTATAGGCAATATCCTCCTGAGTAAAACTTGCATTTTCCCTTGCTCTTTTTAATTTTATTCCTATTTCCATATTCCACTTCCTTTAACTTAATTATGGTCTTAAATTTAATATAAGTCTATCAAAAAAATTTAGAATTCTATAATTTTTTATGTAAAATTTTTTTGACATGTTGAAAATAAGACAAGAAAAACCCTTCTTTAGGTTCTTTCAAGAGTAGTATAATATATAAAAGATACACTATAGAAAGTTTACGGGTTATAGGATATAGGTTATACTGTACAATATATATTATATCTTTATAAATATGGAATTTTGCCTTGTAGATATTGAAATTAGACTAGACTAATATTAAAAAAAAGTTATATTCAAAACATAAAAAGATTCACAAGTAATTTTATCCATTAGGACATAATTTAATAATTATTCAAATAATAATTATTGTTTTAGATAATTAAGTAAATAATTATAATTTAGGGAGGACAGTATTGAAAGAAAGAACTTTTAAACAATTAATCATAATAATATGTAGTTTAATAATGGTTTGTTTTATGTATTTTATTCTATTTAAAAGCTCAAAGGGCGAAGATTCTTTTGCAAAAAACTTAATAGAACAGGAAGCTAAAGAAGATAAGAAATTATCTGATACATACCTAAACCATTTTTAAAAGAAGAAGTAAAAAATAGGGTACCGGAAGCTTTAAAAGAATATGTCGATTTAGGACATAGAGGTATTACAGTAGGTATGGGACCATATGATAGTTATAGTAACTACATGTATATGAGGGATATTAAAGCATACGAAAATAATAAAAATGTAAAAATGGATGAAAACGGCTTTCCAATGATACTTTATGAAGATGGTTATTTTTACAATCCCGTATCCTTTTGTCATTTTACTTTTTCCGTATATGCTGATTATTTAAAAACAGAAGATGAGGATCTAAAAAATTACTTTTTAAGATGTGCAGATTTCTTAATAACATTACAAGATAAAGAAGGTGCCTTCCGATATCCTTTTGAGTGGTATAACTATAATAGTGGTGAAACATATCCTAAGGATTGGGTATCATCCATGGCCCAAGGACATGCTTTAAGTGTATATACAAGAGCATATCATTTAACTAAGGATAAAAAATATATAGAAAATGGTAATAAAGTATTTAATTTTATGATAAAACACAAGGATGAAGGTGGAACATTAACAACTTTAGAGTATATAGATCCTAAATATAAAGATCATATATTTTTTGAAGAATATGTATCTACACCGGACAGTTATACTCTAAATGGTTTTATATTCAGTATATTTGGTCTATATGATTGGGCTACATTAAATGAGGATTATCCGAAATTAAAAATAGGTGGTTTGCCTGCCTATTATTTTGAGGAAGGCGTCGAATCTTTAAAACTAATTTTACCTTTATATGATATAGACGGTATGTCAACATATGATTTAGGCCATGTTGTATACGGAAATGATGGACATGTAATAGCTTCTTATCATAGTATACACATTATACAATTATCTAATTTGTATTCTGTAACAGGAGAAAAAATCTTCCATGACTATCAACGTTTGTGGACTTCTTATGTAGAGGACATAATCTAAATTTGTATTTTAAAATCTAATATACGTGTATTTACAACTTTTTGACTTATTAAAACTAGACAAAAAACCTATCTTACTAAATATTAGTAAGATAGGTTTTTAAATAGCTCTTTAAAAGAATACTCTTTTTCTTTATATTTATTGTTCTTCCTAAAATGGACCATACTTAATCATTTGAGCAATAAATACAAAAACAGCCGATTCTAATGTCCATATTATAAATAAGGGCATAAAGAAATTCACCCATTTTTTCCAAGGCACTCCCGCATTTGTAATTCCCGCCATAAAATAACCTGATGTTGGATAAATAATATTTGAAAAACCATCTCCAAATTGATAAGCTAACACAGTTGTTTGTCTTGTAACTCCTACAACATCTGATAAAGGTGCTAATATAGGAAATAGAATAACCGCTTTCCCAGAACCTGAAGGCATTAAAAACTCCATTATCATTACAACTACAAACATACCTATCGCAACTAAGGAACCTGGAATATTGTTTAATATATTTGCAAAGAAATGTACAATAGTATCTGTAATTTTAGCATCTGTCATAACTACAGAAACACCCCTTGCTACTCCTATTATTAAAGCCCCTAATAACATATCTGTAGCTCCTCTTAATAAACTATCACAAATTTCATCTCCTGAAAGTTTGGCTACTATACCAGAAACAGCTCCTAACATTATAAACATTCCACTCATTTCTATCATATCCCATTTTAAAACTATAACTCCACCTAATGTTATCCCCAACATTAAAATAGCAACTATTCCTGCATTTCTTTGCCTTGAGTTAAATGTTAGTCCCTCTCCATTATCTTCAGCAAGGTATTTCTTTCGTTTATTTTTATCTTCTTCATATACAAATGATCTTGTAATATCCTTTTTTATAAAACTTGCATATCTCATTATGTACCAAATACCTATGACCAAAGTTACTATAAAAGTGACTATTCTAAATTCCCATCCTGAATATAAGGGAAGACCACTAATATTTTGTCCTATGGCAATTGTAAATGGATTAGTTAAAGCTGCTGAAAATCCTGCTGCAGAACCACAAAGAGCTACAGCACAAGCTGTAATAGAGTCGTAGCCAAGTCTAATCATTAAAGGTAATATTATTGGAATATACACTAATGTCATTTCATTAACCCCAATAAATGCATCAAATAAAGCAAAAATCAACATTAATATTGGAATTACTAAAATACTATTTTTAGAAAATTTCCTAGCTAATTTATCAATAGCCACTGGTATAACTCCAATTGTTTGCAATACTGAGACTCCTGCACCAACAGCCAAGGTTAAAATAATAATATCTCCAGCTTCTACAAATCCCTGTGGTATTGCTTTAACTACTCCCATAATTCCTACAGGTTGACTGTCTATTACCTTAAAAGAATCTGGATCAACTACCATTCTACCATCCATCTCCACTCTTGCATATTCTCCTGCTGGTATAAAATAACTTGAAATAGCCGTTCCTATAATAAAAATAAATAAAATAATAAATATATGTGGCATCTTCCATTTCTTCTTTTTCATCTTACATCACCTTTCTTTTCACTATATTTTATTACAATACCACGCTAAAGTCTAGTCGTCTCATATTTTACAATCTACATAAAAAAACCTTTCTTGATTTATTTTACCAAGAAAGGTTTACTTTGTTTTATTATTCGCATAAATTCATTAGCCCATTCTACATACCTATATCCAAGAGCTGTTAAAATATTTCCATCCAACATAAAATCCGGTTCTTTAGTCATTTTTGTAACATCCTTGTATCCAATAAGACCTTTCATGTCTTCCTCTTTTAATCTAATATTCTCATCTTCTAAATACCATTTCTTTTCAACACCTGCTATAAACTTTCTATTTTTCATTATTCCTGCCTTACATAATGTCATAGGACCGGATGATATAGCAGCAATTAATTTTTTATCTTCATTAAATTTCCTTATAATACTGTGAAGTTTTTCATCTTTAAAAAGGATATACTGTCCTTCTGCATAGGAACCAGTAATAACTAATGAGTCAAATTCATTAAAGTCACATTCATCATAGGTTTTATCAACGACAGTCTGCATACCTTCTTCACAAGGATATATTTCCTTACTAGCTCCTATAAAAACAACAGGCTTGTTTACCATCTCTAATTTTGACAGCAGTATTGCAATTTCAAAATTACAAAAATGCGGAAATAATACTACTGCAGTTTTCTTCTGTCCCATATAATATAGTCCTTTCTTATTTAAAAATATATTCCTATAATAATTAATACTTCTATATTTTTATTCTCAAAAATCTCTTTTCCTACCTATTACCTTATTCATACAATGTTTATGTGGAATGCCTGATGAATTACAAGAAAATATATATTCACTACATTCTAAAATCTCCCAATTATTGTAATAGGTAAATAGTTCTCCTGATTTAAAATAATTAAATATTGGTTCTTTTTCCGGAGGATCATCTATAAAAGGCTTTTTTATAAAAGCATTATGAATATGTATTCCATTAGGATTTGTATATTCCATTAAATTCTCCATTATTTCATTACGCATATCTAACAGTATATATTGAAGTACACCTGATGAAATTATTATGTCGAATTTAGATGCAAGCTTAAAGGCATTTATATCTGCAATAAATAAATCTACTTCAACATTATTCTCTTTGGATAAATTTTTAGCCTTGTTAATTGCCTTATCCGATATATCAAAAGCAGTTACCTCATATCCACATTGAGCTAAAAAGACTACATTTTGCCCTTCTCCACACCCAATATCCAAGACCTTATATTTTCTTATTGGAGGCTTGTATTTTAAAACATCTAGACATATTTGTGAATGTTTTTTTCCCCAATAATATTCAACCTTATCATATTCATCATTATATATGGTTTTCTCCCTAATATTATATACATAACCTACTATTTGATTAATATCAACCTCGAAAACCGAAGCTAGTCTTTGTAGCATATTGGAATCCGGTTCTGCTTTTCCCAATTCCCATTTAGAAATTGCCTGTGGAGATATATTCAAAATATTTGATAACTCCTGTTGAGTAAGTCCTTTTATTTCCCTATATTTTTTAATATTCTCATGTAAATTCATATTCTCACCTCTCTTTTATCCTATTTTATAATAGGAAAGTATACTAGCAACTATACTTATCTTTTATTTGAATATTCAACCTTAAGTTGATTTTACTTGTAAATCTCTAACCATCCTTCATAGTAGTCATATCTAACTTCTTCTCTAGCCGATGTTAAATAATTACCAATTATCCATCCATATTTATAACCTAATTCTTCAGCCTTTTCAAAAAATTCCTTTTTGTTGTTTTCCTTTGTATTATTCGAATTTACTTTTAAGAGCCCTTTTAAAAACAATTTTTCTTCCAAATCTTTTTCCCTTAATGGATTTTTTTCCTTTTCATCTAAACTTAAAATTCCATAAGTTAACTCATAATCCTTTTTCTCATCTAAAAATATTACAACTCTATAAGGGTTAGATAAATATATTTGTGCATACTCTTTATTTTCAAAATCAAAATAATATATTGGCTCAAATATGTTTTTTTCAATTTCAAACTTACTTTTTTCCAAAGTGCGAAGTCTGCTAAGCATTTTCTTTCTATTTTCAATTTTATTAACTATTTCCTCTAAATCCTTGATTTGTTTTAAGATGTTATTTTTCCCTTCTTCTAAACTAGCTTCCAGTTCATCTATATTATAGTTTTCATAGTCCTTAATTTTTTTTACAGGAATAGATAATTCCCTGTAAAAAATAATGTCACAAATATTCATTATAGTTTGAAAAGTTACTTCTCTATAATTATTTTCCGGATTTCTTCTAAAATGAATAAGTCCTTCCTTATCCCAATATCTTAAGGCAGAAGAAGAAATATCTAAATTTTTAGCAACTTTACCAATACTGTCCATTTTTTTCATTTTTTCCTCCTGTTGACCTTAAAGCAACTTTAAGGTGTATAATCCTTATTGTATCATAGGAGGTGAAATATATTGAAGAAAAACTTTTTTAAATACGTACTCCCATCTATGCTAGCATTTGCCTTTTCTGGCCTATATTCAGTAGTAGATGGTTTATTTATAGGCAGAAGTATTGGTGATCTTGGACTTGCTGCCGTTAATTTTGCTTATCCATTAACTGTTCTTATTCAAGGAATTGGAACAGGGTTAGGAATTGGTGGTGCCGTTGGAATTTCTATTGCAAGGGGTAAAAGAGAACGTGAAGAAGAACATAAATTCCTCGGTAACACCATAATTCTATTATTAATAGCTTGTTTTACTTTAACAACTGTACTTTTGGTTTTTTCAGCTCCTCTTTTAAGAATATTTGGAGCAAAAGACACTACCTATATATACGCTGTAGAATATATAAGAGTAATAATTTTAGGAGCTACTTTCCAAATTTTAGCAAATGGATTAACTCCAATTATTAGGAATTATGGCAAAGCTTTTCTAGCTATGGTGAGTATGATTCTAGGATTTATAACAAATATTGTTTTAGACTGGCTATTTATTGTAAAACTTGGTTATGGAATGAAGGGTGCAGCCTTAGCTACTATTATTGGACAATTTGTTACTATGATTCCTTGTTTGCTATTTCTTATAGCAAAGGTAAAACTAATGTTACCTTACCATTTTAAATTATTGAAAAAATATATAGTTAATATTGTTCAAACAGGACTTTCACCTTTTGGCTCTGCAATGGCACCATATATAGTAATTTTAATAATGAATAAATACGCTTTTAATTATGGTGGCGATGAAGCAGTTGCAGCTTACGCAATTGTAAGCTATGTAATGTCCTTTATACAATTACTGCTACAAGGAATTGGTGATGGTTCTCAATTACTAATGAGTTACTACTATGGAAATAAGGAAGAAGAAAATGTATTGAAGGTAAGAAACTTAGCCTATAAATTTTCAGCTACTGTTGGAGCAATATGTCTATTAGTAATAGTATTATTAAGAAAACAAATACCGGTTATTTTTGGTGCATCTAGTAAAGCATTACCTATAACTGTTCACATATTGCCAATATTTGCACTAAGTTTCCTATTACTAGCTTTTTTAAGAATTACAACTTCATATTTCTATGCAACTAAAAATAATGGATTTTCATATATTTTAATTTATGGAGAACCTGTTATATCCTTTATTCTATTAATATTTATATTACCTAGAATTTTTGGATTAAATGGAGTATGGTTTACAATACCTTCTACTCATTTACTTTTAGTAATTAGCGGCTTTTTCCTGTTATTAAAAGAAAAAAGTAAGCAAGCAAAAAAAGCAATATTAAGTCATTAATGACTTATATTGCTTTTTTTTATTCATGCCATTTTATTTTTCTAAAAGTAAACAAGGAAGTAAACCACCAAAATAATCTTAAAATATTGTAAATAATCAGTGGTAAAATTCCTAAAATTGACAATATTATTTTAAAAGGTAGGTTTTTAGCATAATATAAATTATATATACTTATAATAACTAAAGGAAAAAACATAAATATAAGATTATATTTTCTTAAACCATTAATAAAACCATACAAAAGAATTAAATAAATACTTAATTCTAAAAAGGTCATAAGTAAAAATCTAATTTCTTTTAAATAATCTACATAGGTTACTTTAGTAAAACCTCTTTTAAAAAGTTCATCAAATGTACCTCTTTGCCAACGTAATCTTTGATGAACAAGATCTTTAACTGTAGGCATTAAATCCGTATAAACTACACATTCTGTAGATTTTCTAGTCTTCCAACCTAACTTTTTTAAATTTAAAGTCAATGAATAATCCTCTACCTGCGAATTATTGTCCCAAACAGTATTAAACTTTTCATTAATCTCCTCTAATGCTTTTATTCGTAAAAGATTACCTGTTCCTGAAATAACATTAACTTCCTTAAATATACTAGAATTATGATATTTTACATACTCAAAATGTTGCATCCAATAAAGCATATTTGATTTTTTTACAAGTTTAGGATTTCCAACAAAACTAGAACTTATTGCACCTACTGAAGGATTGTTTTCCAATCCATTGTAAGTATATTCTAGAAAATTTTTATCTAATTCTGTATCCGAGTCCATTTGACAAATATATTTGTAGTCACTACCCTTAAGATTTTCTTTAATCCATGAATATCCAAAATTTAATGCACCTGATTTTAAATTAGGATTATTTTCCATAAATAATAAAGTATAGTCTAAATCACTAATTTCCAGTATTTTTCTAGTTATTTTTTCTGAAAAACCATTATCTGTCATATTGTTAAAGACGATTACTACATGCTTAGGCTTTTTGGTCTGTTTCATAACTGATTTCAGAGTATCTCCTATTCGTTTTTCATTCCTATTAGGTATTAAAATAACTACTGGTAATCTATCTTTCTGATAATTTTTCTCAACTACTGAAGATAATAAATTATCATTACTCCATTTCTTTATATAACTAGTGCGAAAGGCCAAAAATAATAAAATAACAACTATTGTGCCATTTAGTACATAGGCTAAGGAACTATTTGTTAATAGATTTAATAAAGTTTCCAATATACATTACTCCTTTATTTTTAAATTAGTTAAAAATATATAATAGGTATATTAATAAATATATATTTTAAATCAAATAATTATTTTAACATAATTAATTTCATTTATCTATATTTTTTATAAAAAATAAAATAAATTAAAATATTATAAATTTCACTAGTTATTTTTAATTAAATTATAAATAAAAAAACTATTAGTACTAGCTAAACAAGATAGTATCTAATAGTTTCCTATTGAAAATCAAATAAAATTAATTACTTACAATATTTTTAGGACTTTTATTTATCCATGAATTTACATTATCAAAGGTAATTTCAGCCCTTCTCACCATTGCTTCTTCTGTAAAGAAAGCAATATGGGGAGTTACTATTGCATTTTTAGCCTTTAATAGCTTTTCATCTCCTTTTAAAGGAGGTTCTGTCTCAAAAACATCAATTCCTGCTCCTGCAATAATATTTTCATTTAATGCTTCTGCTAATGCGTCATTATCTACAATTGGTCCTCTAGCAGTATTAATAAATATAGCATCCTCTTTCATTAACTCGAATTCTTTTTTGCCAAATAATTTTCTAGTACTTTCTAATAACGGTAAATGAACAGTAACAATATCAGAAACTTTTAATAATTCCTCTAAATCCAAGTATTTTACACCGGAAAACTTCAAACTATTGTTTTCATCTTTATCATAGGCTACAACCTTACATCCAAAAGCCAATGCAATATTAGCAACATGTTTTCCAATAGCTCCTGTTCCTACTACACCTATTGTTTTCTTATATAAATCCCTGTATCTATAACCTGCTTTGGTTTTTCCATCCCTTGTGGCTTTATCCATTGGTAGAATATTACGGTATAAATCTATAATTAAACCATAAACTAATTCAGCTACAGAAGTAGTACTATAGCCAGCAGCATTTGAAACTAAAATATGCCTTTCCTTACAGGCTTCTAACTCCACATGATCATAGCCTGTAAAGGCAACTGCTATCATTTTTAAATTTCTAGCCGACCTAATAACCTCTCCAGTAAGAGGAGAATTTGCAATAATTAAAATATCCGTATCTTTAACCCTTAACTTAGCTTCTTCGTCATCTTTAGAAATAGTGTTATATATTTCTAATTCATGTCCTTCTTTTGTAATAAATTTTGCCATTTGTTCTAATTTATTTTCTTCCACTGCTAGTGGTTCTAAAATAGTTATTTTCATATATCCCCCCCTCAGTCCTATTAAAATATTTTTTAACATTAATAAATCATAAATTCAATCCTTTTGTTTTTATTTATTTCCAATTACTTCAGTCACTTCACTTAACTAATATTTTTTCTTGAATTATATAAAATCTACCCCCTAATCTCTCTCAAAGTTTAGGGGGATAAACTTTATAATTTAATAAAGAGTATCTTAAATAAAATTATATATATTTTTATTATTTAAATTGTGAATCATTAACAGTGGCTTGTCCACCTATAATTGTAATATGCTCAATAGCATTACCTTTAATATATTCTTGTATTGGTTTTGGCATTATGTTTTTCTTTGTTAATAAGATTGGTTTTTCAACCTTTCCTGTTATTGAACCCGCTACTAATGCGTCTACTTCAATCTCTCCACTTGCCATTAATACTTCTTTTGTTTTTGGATATGCTTTATCTGCTATTTTTACTGCTGTTTCATATCTGTCAGCACCAGCTATTATTCCATATCCTTTAGGTAATTCATTAAGTGCTCCATTTCCTACTGAAGCATTTCCACCTATTACTGTTACTTTATCTATTCCAAATTCTTTTATAAAGTTATTTGTTACTTTAGTTATTTCTTGTTCTTTAACTAATAGTATAGGTGATTGTTCTTTTATAGATAGTGAACTACTAGATAATACATCTGGATATTTGTATCCATTTGCTACTATTATGCTCTTTGAATTTTCTGATATTTCAAAATATTCTTTTGCAACTAGTGCTGCTGTTTCATATCTATCTACACCAGCTATTCTTTTTACATTATAATCTTCTTCTAGTTTGTTAAATACTTTATTTCCTACTGTATTATTTCCACCTACTATTATTATATTCTTTGATTTTAATCTAGCTATTTCTTCTGTTATACCATTTGGTAGACTTTCTTTTCTAACTAACAATATTGGAGCGTTTAATTCATCTGATAATATTTGTGCACTTAGTGAGTCTATAGATATTTCTCCACTTGCTACTACTACATTTTCACTTGTTTCAAAATATTTCTTACTAATCTCCAATGCTGTTGTATATCTATCTACACCAGCTATTCTACTAGTCTTAACACCTATTGGTTCTGTTGGTTCTGTTGGTTCTGTTGAATCAGTTGGTGTTGTAGGGTCTGTAGGGCTTGGTGTTGGTTTATCATCTTTTATTTTTAAAGCTTTTCTAGCTTTTTCTAGTTTAGCTAATGCATTGTCAACTTCTTTTTGAGTTGCATTATCTTTTGCAAGTACTTCTTTAGCTTCTGCTAGAACATCATTTAAAGCTTTAACAGTTTCTGCTGTGTATTTACTAGTGTCAATTTTTTCAACTTCTTTGATTTTATTTTCTAGTTTAGTTTTATCCACAGTTTTTTCTTTTAGATCTGCTTGAGCTTTTTCTAGTTTAGCTAATGCATCGTCAACTTCTTTTTGAGTTGCATTATCTTTTGCAAGTACTTCTTTAGCTTCTGCTAGAGCATCATTTAAAGCTTTAACAGTTTCTGCTGTGTATTTACT